>DKNL01000108.1 GCA_002474325.1 Opitutales bacterium UBA7389 | reverse complement strand
GTAGACGCAACTGTATTCAACAAGAATGGCAATCTTCTAAAAAGTCCATGGGAATTTAAAAGATATGGAGAAAGCGGAATCCCGATAAGCGATTTGTTTCCTTATATCGGATCATGTGCAGATGATCTTTGTATCATTCGTTCCATGACAGCTTTTTCTCCTAATCATCCCAATGCTAACTACGCTCTTCATAGCGGCCACGTTCTTTCCGGCCGGCCAAGCATGGGGGCCTGGGCTTCTTACGGGCTGGGCACACTCAGTCAAAACCTGCCAAGCTATGTAGTCATCCACGGCGGGCAAGTGCCATCAGGAGGGATGCAGTGCTTTGGTAGTGGGTTTCTACCGGCCAATCATCAAGGATCGATTTTCCTTTCCAGCAATCCAGCTCTCAACAACACCTTCCACCAAGAGAAAACGGCAGCCATCCAAAAAAGAAAGCTAGAGTTCCTGCATGAGATGGACGGTGAGTTCGAAGCCCGACTATCGCACGCAGAAGCTATCGAGTCAGCGATTATGAACTACGAGCTAGCCTACCGAATGCAAATGGAGGTGCCCGACGTCACGGATCTTTCAAAAGAGAGCGAGGCTACAAAAAAACTCTACGGGATCGATGCCCCTTACAAGAATACTCGAGCCTATGCAGCCCAGTGCTTAATGGCCCGCCGTTTAGTCGAGCGGGGTGTGCGATTCGTCGAGCTAACCATCAATCCGGGAAACGGTGACCGTTGGGATCAACATAAAGACCTCATCGATGGCCACCAGAAAAACGCCATGGCCGTGGATCAACCCATCGCCGCCTTGATCAAGGATCTGAAGTCACGGGGTTTGCTCGACACCACCCTTCTCGTGTTTAGCGGAGAATTTGGCAGGACTCCATTCGCCCAGGGGACCAACGGCCGCGATCACAATCCACAAGGATTTAGCCTTTGGATGGCGGGGGGAGGAATCAAAGGTGGCACGATCTATGGCGCCACTGACGAATACGGCTATCGCGTCGTGGAAAATAAGCTGACTGTTCATGACCTTCACGCGAATATGCTGCATCTTCTCGGCGTCGATCATAAGAAACTAACTTACCGCTTCAGCGGTCGGGACATCCGGCTGACAGATGTCCATGGCGAAATTATTCCCGAAATTCTTGCCTGAATGATTGCGATCCTAGTGCAATTCCCTCAGTGACTAGGTATCTGTACTAATTTTCTCTTTCCATGCGTATATTGAAATCTATCCCATTCCTAATCAGCATCTTGTTCGTTTCCTGTAGTGGACCTACCGGTACCGAATCTGAAAACAGAAAAGCGAAACTTTCATTTATCACCAATGTTTCCGCCGATTTTTGGGCTTATGCGGAAGCGGGTGCCCGGGCAGCAGAGCGTGAATTTGGAGATATCGAAGTGCTCTTCCGCACTGGCGATGGATCGACAGCCAAACAAAAGCAAATCGTGGATGACTTGCTGGTCGCCGGAGCCAAGGGCATCGCCATTAGCCCGGCTAGTGCAAAGAACCAGATTCGCATGATCAACGAATGGTCTAATGACTCCACTTTGATTTGCGTCGATAGCGATTCGCCCGATAGCGATCGTATGTGCTATCTTGGCACGGACAATATCGAAGCTGGTCGCAAGTGCGGAGAACTCGTCGTCGAAGCGCTTCCTAACGGCGGAAAAATCATGGTCTTCGTAGGTATAAAGGACATGCAAAACGCTATCGAACGGTTTCAAGGCCTGAAAGAAGCCGTCGCTGGCCACGGGATTGAAGTGATCGATCTCAGAACCGACGGTGGCGACGTATCCAAGGCTAGGGCTAATGCGGAAGATACGCTGACTGCTCACCCTGACGTCGCTGCCCTCGTTGGTTTGTGGGGCTACAATCCGCCAGCCTGTCTAGAGGCAGTCAGGGCAGCGGGACTCATCGGAAAAGTGAAAATCGTAGCGTTCGACGAATCCCCCAAAACGCTCGAGGGTATTGACGCCAGCGAAATCTACGGGACGGTGATACAGGATCCCTACACCTTTGGATACGATTCTATGGCCTTGCTCCGCGATTTGACCGTCGAAGGAAAATCGGCAAGTGAAGCCGGCATTCCGGAAAGCGGAATTATCCACGTTCCTACTCGTGTACTCCGAAAAGGAGAAGGCCTCGCCTACAAGGCTCAATGCGACGCTTGGAAAGCGTCGATAAACTAAGAAGTAATAATACAGAATTAAGAAATGGTAAAACGCTTACCATACGCGTCGCCCCAATAGCCCAAACTTCCTAATTCCTCCTTCTTACTTCTTCCTTCAAGAACGTGCCCCTGCTTCATCTAAAGAAGATTTCCAAGTCGTTCGGACCCGTCCAAGCGCTCGACCAAGTCGAGCTAGAAGTGGAAAAAGGAGAAGTCTTGGGCCTAATCGGAGAGAATGGAGCGGGCAAATCGACTCTCATGAATATTCTTGGCGGCATGTTTGCCCCAAGCGCAGGGCAGATTCTGCTTGATGGCTCAAGTGTTTCAATTCACGACGCCAAGGCGGCGGAACGCCTTGGAATCAGTTTCGTCCACCAAGAACTCAATTTATTAGATAATATTGATATAGCCGGAAACATCTTTTTGGGACGCGAGCCTACGCGTCTCGGCTGTATCGACCAAAAGCGTCTACACGACCTGTCTAGACCGTTGCTCGAAAATCTTGGATTATCCATAGATCCGTTCACTTCAGTGGCCCTCCTCACCAACGGGCAAAAGCAACTCGTGGAAATAGCCAAGGCTCTATCCATCGATGCCAAAATACTCATCCTAGACGAACCGACCTCAAGTCTGACACTCCAAGAAACGGATACTCTACTAAAGCTAGTGAAAAAGTTGCGCCAACAAGGGATGGCTATCATTTTTATCTCTCACAGACTTGCAGAAATCGAAGCAATAGCCGACCGCGTAATCGCTCTTCGAGATGGAAAAAACGCTGGATGGCTCGGACACGATGAAATCAACCGCAACGCCATGATTTCCATAATGATCGGACGGGAACTCGACGAGGTGTATCCAAAAACCAAGCCTCCCGTTGAAGACGTCGTTCTATCGGTGAGGGATTTCAGTACTCGCCGATGGCCTAACGGAAGAGCCACATTCGAAATCAAATCCGGAGAGATCCTCGGAATGGCGGGTCTCGTCGGAGCCGGACGCTCCGAACTGGCCCAGGGGCTTTTTGGCGTCGACGACTCTCCTGCAGGGCTCGTGGAAATCGAGAGCCAATCGATTCCTCGCGGCGATGTAGGCCGATGTATCGCCAATGGGGTATTCCTCGCTCCAGAAGACCGCAAGTCAAGCGGGCTAGTCCTCGAGATGACAATAAGGGAAAACATGACCTTGAATTCGATGAAGCGGTTCACTCGCTATCTACGCATCGATTTCGCTTCCGAAAGGGAAAATGCGGAGGTTTGGCTCCGCGAATTTGGCATTAAAGCCCCTAGTTCCGAACAGGTTGTGGGAAACCTCAGTGGCGGCAATCAGCAAAAGGTCGTTCTCGCCAAATGGATGACGCTGAAGCCCAAAGTTATGATTTTCGATGAACCTACTCGCGGAATCGACATGGGGGCTCGAGAGGAGATATATAAGGCGATCGCGAAACTAACAGAGTCGGGCTGCGCGATTCTGATGATTTCAAGCGACATGGAAGAGTTGTTGGGTATGAGTCATCGAATCGCGGTCATGCGCGAAGGAGGCATCGCCGGAATCCTGGACAAAGAAGCGTTTTCGGAAGAAGCTATCATGCAGTTGGCGGTACGCGAAGACCTCGCTACCAGCTCTTAGGCTATGAGACAAATTTCATGGAATCGAAACTATCACACTATTTGAATCGATACCGCAAGGAAGGCTGCCTCGCTCTCGTCCTCCTCTTCGTCGCTTTTTGGACAATTCTGTTCTCTCGAAACACCGAGGCCAGCGGCTTTCTGCAAAGCTTGATTGAGTCTCGTTTCCTGTCGCTTCGCAATCTTGAGAATCTTTCTCGCCAAGTGGGCATGTATGGGATTTTCAGTCTGGGAATGGGGCTCGTCATTATTTCTGGTGGAATCGATCTGTCGGTCGGTTCCCTAATGGCTCTGTTCGGTACGGTCTTTTTCTTTCTTCTAACTGGTTCCCATGCCTGGATCCCCGGAATACCTTGGGTGCCTGCTATAATTGTTCTCCTGGCTTTTTCAGCAATCGTCGGCGTATTTCATGGCTGGCTCATTGCCAGGATTCGCATGCCAGCTTTTGTCGTTACTTTGTGCGGCCTTCTTGGATACCGAGGACTGGCCCAAACAATGACTCACGATACAGCTATTGGCTATTACGATGCTAAATTCGGTATTGTAGGATTGGAGAAACTCTTGACGGGCGAGATCCTCGGCCTGCCAGCTGCATTCATCGCATTTCTCTTTGTATCGGCAGTCGTTTACTATCTGCTCCACCTATCAGTTTTTGGGCGCTACTTACTAGCTTTGGGTCGCAACGAACAAGCCGCCAGCTATTCGGGAATCAACACAAGGGTGATTATGGGGCTCGCCTATGTAATCTGCAGTATTCTGGCAGCGATATCGGCTCTTTTCTTCGCTTTGTATACCGCGGATGTCGTTCCCTCGATTCATGGGAATTTTTACGAGCTATACGCAATTGCTGGAGCCGTACTTGGCGGTTGCAGTTTGAGAGGCGGTGAAGGCACCGTTATTGGCATCATACTGGGCACTACAGTATTGCTTGTCCTCCAAAACATGGTCAATCTCCTAGGGTACGATAGTTCCTTCAGCAAAGTCATCACTGCTCTGGTTATTCTCGGTGGAGTTCTTGTTGATCGTTTCGAGATTTGGAAACTGGTTACCCGAACCAGATCAAATACAGCTTAACCATGGAAACAGGGAGGCCCCGACTATACCCAAATGATACGATTCCTATTTCTTGCTTCATCATTCTTACTTCTTTGCTCGCTCTTCGCCGACTCAGCGGCGAAGCCGAACGTCGTTATCATTTTCGCCGATGATCTTGGCTACGGTGACGTTGGCTGCTACGGGGCCACTCACGTCAAAACCCCTAACATAGATCGTCTTGCCGCAGAGGGACGGCGTTTCACGGATGGGCATTCCGCCTCCGCGGTATGCACGCCTTCGCGCTACAATCTCATCACCGGTGAATACGCCTTCAGGGGTGACCATTGGTCGCCTGTATTTCTCAAGGTAGGCCTGATTATCGACCCGGACCAAACGACAATCGCCGATGTTATGAAACGGTCAGGCTACGCAACCGCTTGTATCGGCAAGTGGCATTTGGGTTTCGGCGAAGGGACCCCCAACTGGAATGGCGATCTCAAGCCCGGACCTCTCGAACTCGGCTTCGACTACTACTTCGGCGTTCCCGTTGTCAATAGCCACCCGCCCTTTGTCTATGTCGAGAACCACCGCGTTGTCGGGCTCGCTGCCGAAGACCCCTTGGTATACGGCCAAAGAGCCAATACGCCATTTTACCCTGAGAAGCGAAAGTTCGACGACATTGGGGGCGCCGACGTCGCTCACGCCCTTTACAAAGATGATGAAGTCGGCACGAGACTAACCGAGAAATCCGTCGAATGGATACGTAAGAACAAACACAACCCATTCTTCCTCTATCTCTCTACCACCAATATCCACCACCCCTTCACGCCCGCGCCACGCTTCCAGGGCACAAGTCAGGCCGGACGCTATGGCGACTTCATCCACGAGCTGGATTGGATTGTAGGCGAAGTGATGGATGCCCTGGAAGAAGAAGGCATCGCTGACAACACAATCGTCATCTTTACCAGCGACAACGGTGGCATGTTCAACGTAGGCGGACAGGATTCTTGGAAAGATGGACACCGGATGAACGGCGACCTATTGGGCTTTAAATTCGGCGCTTGGGAAGGCGGACATCGCGTGCCCTACATCGTCCGCTGGCCCGGCAAGACTCCCGCCGGGTCGGTGTCCGATCAACTCGTCAGTAACGTCGATCTACTTGCGACCATGGCAGCTCTGACCGAACAAGAACTTGGAGATGACGAGGGCCCTGATAGCTTCAATATTCTACCTGCTATTACCGGCAGCCCCACAAAGCAAATACGCGACCACATCGTCCTAAGCCCCCTTCGAAAGACCAATTTGACGATTCGCAAAGGCAAGTGGGTCTACATCGATGGACAAGGCAGTGGCGGATTTCGCGGTAAACTGGGAACCGACTATGAACGCGGAGGTCCCGGAGCCCATCTTCTCACCAAGCATGTCAACAGCGATATCGAAAACGGAAAACTCAAAGCGGACGCTCCTCCAGCCCAACTCTATGATTTGGAAGCCGACCTTTCCCAAACCACAAACCTCTATCGCCAACGCCCCAAAGTCGTAAGAGAGCTGAAAGCGCTTTTACAAAAGAGCATCACTAACCCACGAACCGCACCATCCCGCAACTAATTCCCTCAAATCGAAGGCAGGGAGGAACGGATCGGTCCTCCCCACCCTAAGCCAAGCCATCATGAAGATTCACCCTAAAACTTTCTTTCTCCTTCTTGCTTCCTACTTATTTGTCCTAAACACAGTAGCAGCAGCTCCGCCAAACGTCATCGTCATCTTTGCTGACGATCTTGGTTACGGCGACACCGGTTGCTATGGCGCTACCAAAGTACGCACTCCCCATATCGATAAGCTTGCGGCGGAAGGCCGTCGCTTTACCGATGCCCATTCAGCTTCTGCCGTTTGTACTCCTTCGCGCTATTGTCTATTGACTGGGGAATATGCGTTTCGCGGAGACAACTGGGCCCCGGTTTTCCTTAAGGTAGGGCTCATCGTCGATCCAAACACAACTACCGTTGCCGACATCATGAAACGATCGGGCTACGCCACAGCATGTATTGGCAAATGGCACCTCGGCTTTGGTGAAGGTTCTCCTAACTGGAATGGCGCTCTTAAACCAGGGCCCTTAGAGCTCGGTTTCGACTACTATTTCGGGATGCCGGTTGTAAACAGCCACCCACCATTCGTCTACGTCGAAAATCATTACGTATTCGGACTCGATCCCGGCGATCCCTTCGTCTTCGATACTGTAGCCAAGACCCCGTTACACGAAGAAAAAATGGGCATCGACCAGATCGGCGGAGCTGAAGCCGCCCATGCCTTGTATGACGATACCTACGTGGGTACCACTTTGGCCAGCAAAGCGGTTTCATGGATCAAGGAAAATAAGGACGATCCATTTTTCCTCTATTTCGCCACTACCAATATTCACCACCCCTTCACATCTCATCCTCGATTCCAAGGTACCAGCGACGCCGGCAAATACGGTGATTTCATTCATGAGCTTGACTGGATAGTCGGCGAAGTAACTCGAACGCTCGATGAAGAAGGGCTCGATGAAAACACTCTAATCATCTTCACCAGTGATAATGGAGGGATGATCAACATGGGGGGCCAAGAAGCTTGGCGACACGGGCACAAGCAAAACGGTGAGCTATTGGGCTTTAAGTTCGATGCGTGGGAAGGCGGACACCGCGTGCCCTTTATAGCCCGCTGGCCAGGAAAGATTCCTGCCGGAACCGTTTCCGATCAACTCGTATCCAATATCGACTTGCTAGCCACAGTGGCAGCTTTAACCGACCAGGAACTAAATGACGATGAAGGCCCCGATAGCTATGACATCATGCCAGCGTTGACCGGGGAGACTGATGAACAAATTCGGGATCATCTCGTCCTGGCAGCCTTCCGAAAATCCCATCTTTCGCTACGGGATGGCGATTGGATGTACATTCCCGCTCAATCAGGAGGCGGCTTCAGTAGCCCCAAAGTGGGTACCCATGGCTTCGGCGGCTACCCTGCCTTGCATTTTGCAGGGCAGACAAATAGCGACATGGCCCACGGTCGGGTCAAGCCGGATGCCCCGCAGGCACAATTGTATAATCTGAAGATCGATCCCTACCAGGCAGCCAACGTAATCGAGCAGAGCCCGGAAATCGCAGACCGCCTGAAAAGACGACTCGCCACAATCCAAGCGACTCCCAAGACCCGCCCTTAATACGCCCACTCTCGATAACTCAACACCCGAGGCCATTTAAATGATAAACTAATACATTTATGTGGCTGGCCTAGTCAGAAACACGTTAACCGGGCTATAATCGTCTGAAGAATAGAAAGCAGACCGGTTTTTCAAGGTACTGACCGCTGGTGTATTCGAGCTCATCCGGATCCCGTGGAATGGTTTTCATTCTTTGGATTTTTCTCACGATATCCATCCCCTCTATAACTCTCCCAAAAGCGGCGAAGCGTTGTCCATCAGGATTGCGTTTTCCACCGAAGTCTAAACTGGGCTGATCGTTAATGCAGATAAAGAACTCCGATGTAGCCGATTCAGGATCGCTCCTGGCCATTGAAAGCGTGCCGGTGTCTCAAGCCAGTCACACTCGTTCGCTCTAATTGTGTCGGTTCGTAGGATACGATATCTGTCTTACCGCTTAGGCCCCCCTGAATCACTTCGATCTTCACCTTGTTTTGGATCTGGTTATCCATTCGTACAACTCGATAGGAACTCCCGCCTTCGAAATGCCCACCATCGACATACTTCAGAAAATTCGCGACTGTCTTCGGGGCATTTTCTGGATACAGTTCAAACCGAATTTCACCTACTGATGTCTTAAGCAACGCTTCAATCGGTGTAGCCTCCATCGCTCCGAAACCCATAACCAATAAGGGACCCACACCGAACCGGAGAAACATCCATTTGAGCACTCTTCCGATTCGCGCCTTCACTACTCAACATTCGCTATTCGCCACTAGGCCGTACGCCGCCTACTTCGTTCTAAAACTCTCCGAATCGATCAAGGCTAATAGTAAATCTCTAAAACCGCCCTCATTCGCTTCGTTTTCCTCCACGATTTCTGTGATGAGTTGACGATCGCTGTAGCCCATTTCTCGACCTGTGGCATAAGTGAGTAGCTTCTCGCTTAGGCATTCTGCAAAAGGACGAATGTCGTCCACAAGATAGGCCTTCAAATCACGCACATCCAGCAGTTCTGTTCCGTCTGGCAAAACGCCATCCGTCTCGACCGGTAGCGGATCTCGCCCGCTGTTCTTGTTCTTTCCCCCCGGAACGGGGTAGGTTTCCCTCCAGCGGCCAATAGGATCGAAGGATTCCAATACAAATCCAACGGGGTCGATTCTCTTGTGGCAAGCTGAGCAGCTTTCCTCGGCCATGTGGGCAGCCAGCATTTCACGTGGCGTCACCGCTTTGCTGGTATCGGGAGTCAATGCGGGAACGGCATCCGGCGGCTCCGGCGGAGGACTGCCCAATATGTTCTCCAAAGCCCAAACCCCTCGAAGCACCGGCTGCGTATCCACTCCATTGGCAGTCGCGGTCATCACGCCTGCCATACCCAGCACGCCGCCAAAGCGGCCTCCTCGCTCGAATATGACCCGACGCATCTTCCCCTTTTCACCGCCCATTTCGACCGGCAATTCATACACGTACTGGGACACCGAATCGATCGTGTAGGTGAAATCCGGATCTATAAAGTCCTCTAATTGACGATTCGTATCCAGTATTTCCTTAAAGAAAAGCTTAGGCTCTTCGATGTAGGCCTTCCGTTCATCATCCCTGTAGTTGAATTGCCTCGGATTTTCGAATAGGGTCCGGTCCGGCACGAGATCCTCCAAAGCTGCCAAGTCCAGCCACTGATCCAAAAAGCTGCTTACGAAGTCCTGAGCGTTCCGCGAACCGATTAGGCGATTGGCCTGACCCCGCAAGACCTCAGACGATAGAAGTGACCCATCTCGAGCCACTCGAACCAGCTGATTATCAGGAGGTCGATTAGCGAGAAAAAAAGATAAGCGCGTTGCAAGGTCGTATCCATCCAATTCTCCGTCGCGAAACCCTCGATACAGAAAATGCGGCGATGTCAGTGCTGTTCGAAGCAACAAATGCAAACCGTCATTCAAGCGGCCTGAACGCTCAATCTCCGCTTCGGCCAAGGCCCGATATTCCGCCTTGAGGCCTTCTGGAACGGAGCGACGAAACACCTTGGGCAGAAAGCGGTCAACAAAGTCCGCGACAACCTCCGCTTCCGTTCGTCCCGCCCGTTCGCCGATCAATTGCACCGAGCGCCCTTTCCAATAGCGATCCTGTTTGCTATCTGCCAATTCGATTGGACCGTAGATCAAGGCGGCGTGCGTCTGTAAGGCAGGACCTTCTTCAAAGTGCTTATACGCCAGCGTTTCCGTGGTCGCCCTTAGATTCTTGACGACAACCGGGATGAGACGATCCAAGACCTCGCCCTGCGGGGCATCCGGCAACATGTCGGATTCCATCAGGCCTTTCAAACGCTCCCAACCCAATCGTCCGCGCTCGACCGTCCCTCGTCGGTCCCCTACTTCCATATCATCCGCCGCCTTAAACGCCGCCGCAAGCTTTGGTTCCTCCGAGAATAGCTTCCGTAAGTGCTCTGGTAGCTGATCTCGATCTTCTTTTAACGATGCGTTGGCATAGCGCAAGGCAATGGTCTCGCCCTTTTCGAGTAAGTCCTCGAAGACGTAGCGCTCAGGCTGGTCGTGACGGATGGCGAACTCGCCTAGTTGGCGTAACTCTTTCGAATTCTGCGAAGGAGCTTGTACAGAATCGACCGCGTAAACCCGACACAGAACATCTTCCCCCTCTGGCGGATTAAAGGCCGACATTTCAAGTTCGATCCTGTATCGTCCTGTGGCCGGTGCTTCGTGGCGACTGGGCCAGGTCGCGCTCATGGCAATCGAGTCGGTGCTGGAAACCGAACGCATTGCGCCATCAACCAACGCGCCAGAAGAATAGGAATAAGTGAAGTCTTCACCGGGGACTTCGAACGAGCTCGCTTCAACTGGCTTGCGATCGGGTGGAAAGAGCTTTTCCGCAAGCTCGTTCGCGACTTTCCGATATGAGTCGAGTAGGGGACCCGAAAGCGTCAACGCCTTTCCTTGATTGTCGAAACCGTGCGCTCGATTATCATCAGGGAAACTGTCCGGCAATATGTAGTCGATTTCGAACAGTTCGTTCAGACTACTTCGATATTCCCGTTTATTGAGCCGGCGTAGGGATGTCCCGCCAATCGGCGAATGCTCGAGTAGACGATCGTCTAGCCACTCCGTCATCGCCGTTCGTTCGCTGGCTGATGGCTGTCGCTCTTTTTTTGGCGGCATCTCGCCCTTATTTAAAACATTGATAACCCGCTCCCACAGCTCCACAGATTCGTGATCGCTCCAATCGATTTCCTGCTCTTCTAGACTAATCTCCGCCTTGCGCTCGAAATCGTCATGGCAATCGAGGCAATAGGTCTCGAGAAAATCGTAATAGGGTGAGGGAATGGGGTCTATGTCGCTGCCATGCACCAACTGGACCCAAAAGATACTCGCTATAAACCCCAAATTCTGTAGCGCCTTCGCTTGCGAAGCACCGCGTTTGAGGATCCTAATTTGCTTATACGGCACTTCCAAAGTGAAGGCCCTATAATAAGTAGACCAATGTCGCAACCTCCACCTAGGCTGCTCGTGGAAAAACAGCCCTACCTTCGACTTCATATCGATTACGCCAGGTATTGATTCATATTGCGGCTCGCATTTGAGAAGCGATCCTGCTCTAGACCGAGCTGCTGCAACATGGTAATGTACAGGTCCCCTAGCAATGGAGCCCCCGGCTCATTTCGATCGAATGCGTGATGCTTACCATGCTGGAAGCCTCCGCCCGCAAGAATGATTGGCAAATTAGTATTAGAATGGCGACTGGCATCTCCCATGCCGGCTCCCCACATCACGATCGTCGAGTCCAGCAAAGGCTGCCCCTCGATATCACGCTTGCGCTTCAACTGATCCAGGAAACCGGACAATAGGAGCATGTGCTGTGTCTCCACTTTCAGTAGGTCTTCGATCATTCCCTCATTGTTGCCATGGTGCGACAGTGCGTGATAGCCCGCGGAGAGCGTCTCGCCATTGATCGTAAAAACCTCCCCAAGCCCTGGCAGGAACATCGTGATGACACGTGTGGAATCAGTCTCCAGGGCCAAAGCCATCAAGTCGTACATCAAAGACTGATTTTCCAGCATGAGGGTAGGAGCAATGGGGTCGAAAGCTGGCAACTTGTAGTCAACCTCAGGTCGGGGTTCGTAGAGCCCCTTCAATTGACGTTGCATACGTTGTTCTAGATCGCGAATCGAACTGAAGTACTCGTCCAGCTTTTCCCGGTCCCCTGCACTTACCCAACCATGCAGGTCTTTAGCTTCATCAGTTAACTTGTCCAAGGAGCTTTGACCGCTCTTTATCAGGTATTCGGTCCGCTCCAAATTGTCCGGCATACCGAAGAGCGCTTGGTAGACCACACTAGGCCGCTCGATCTTAGGCAGAGGCACGCCAGCTTGGTTGTAGACCATTTTTTGACGGAAACTCCCCTTACCCGCGCTCAATTGAAGCGAGCCATATCTTGTCTCCTCGCCAATCGCTTCAGCAGCTATCTGGTCCAAGCTTATAGCACCTACCTCACGTCCGCAGAGGTAATTGTCCCATTCGTTGTGCCCGTTGTTGGCGCGGTGATCCAAACCGGAAAACAACGAGAATGATTCGCGGTGCTGAGCCAAAGGGCACGTAAGCGGGGTCAGGCTCCAATTAGTCCCAGTCTCGCTCGGAAACAAGGACGGTCCATGTAACCCGAGGTTCGCTCCCACGCATACCAAGCGTTTGGCTTTGACTGGAGCCTTCGCAAGTCGCGATGCGGATGCCACCGGAATCGACTCCAGGGCCGGCAGGGCGAGCGACATGCCAATCGCCTTGAGGAAGCGGCGTCTATTGAAAGATGAACTCATAAAGGGCAAGCGAAGCTGGGAATTATGCTAACATTTCTCGGGATGTCATTTTTTGGACGAAAAAGCGATCTGATTTCTATCGAAACTCTCCTGCAGTCGACGGCACGGCAGATGGGTACGATCCGTTACCAATTCTAGTGCCTGAGTCAAAGTATAGAGACGATCGATTAAATGAGTTCATCTTTCCTTGTTTAGCTCAATCATATACCTAAAAAGTGCCGATCTCCACCTTTTGACCGCGAATAAAGTAAAGGTGGCTGAAAAACCCGTTCTCCCACGTTTCTTCAATGGAGAGCTTTCCGTAGAGGGTGATGGGAACATTATCAACCGCTAAAGCACCCGGGCCCGACATTTTCACATAAATGAACTCGTTGTAAGACGGCATGACGCCGTAGCAGCAAGCCATGGTGCTGGCAACGAGGAGAAACTCTTGGACCACTTGACCGTCTGATTTGATCGGCATCATATAGCCAGTTATCGATATGCTCTTCTTATCTAGCTTGAGAATCTCTTGGGGCATGAAGCCGCTCAGATAGTCTTTTTTAGCTCGCACAACGCGGTCGCCAGAATCCGGTACTTCTGGCTGGTAGTCGAAGGTGCTCAAATCGGCCAAACTGATCGTGAGTTCTTCGGCAGACAGTCTGCTGTTTCCCACAAGTAGGAGTCCCATAGCGGCTATTGAAATAATCAGTTTTTTCACGGCGGATATAACCAAACGATCTTGTGACCGTAGCAAAGTTTCCCGCAAACTCAATGTTTACCTTCTGGGTAATCGAACTCAATATTCTTAAACGACTGGCGATACACAACAATTTCACCGATTCGAACCGCGAACTGATCTTCTTTGCTCAACCCTTTCACAGAGCCCGTAAACTGGGAAGTATCACCTACTGACTCGCCGGTTGCCGAGTTGGCTACCGCTTGAAAAACAACTTTCTGGCCAGCCATCGTAACCGAAATCTGGCTTTGCTCGACTCGAACGAAGCGCTCCGCTCCCCCATCGAGAACATAGATACTCCATTCTCCAGGATTTGGTCCTTCAACCAATTCCAATTGAGCCAAATGATCGCCCAACATGGCCAACGAACCGCCATGTGGGGCAGCGTGGTAATGGCCATGTCCCGATCCCTCGGAATCGGTGTGATCACCTGAACAACCTAGCCAAACGCCGCTCGCCAGAAGGCCGATGAAAAAGATTCCCAATTTCCGAATCATGTCCGAACGTTCTATCATAAGTTTCTCGCTACCTCCGTCCTGTAAGCTTTAACCGATGGGACCAATCCCGACAAAAACCCTATCCCCAGCATGCCTACTGGTGCCCAAATCATGGAGGCATTTCCGCTGAATGGATCAAGAGCAACCCCAGTCTCCCGTTGCACGACTTCCCCAATAGCGAAGCCGAACAATGCATAGACTGCGAAACCGGCAACCACTCCCGCGAAGGTCATTCCTAAGGCTTCCAGCAATGATATTGAAAATACGGTCATCTTCTTGGCTCCCAAAGCTCTTAAGACCGCGATATCTCGACTTCGTTCATTCATGGCATTATATAAGATGGCCAAGATCGATCCACCAGCAATAATGGCAACCAATGCGGCCATAGCCTGCAAGGCTTTGTCGATCCAGCTAATCTTGTCAAAAAACTGGATGATCGTTCGATTCGCTGGCCAAGCCAAGGTCAGTCGGTTGCCCTGTTTATTGTACAGCATATCCAATTGGAAGCCGGCCATATTCGCTCCCTGCTTGAACTTGAGCAGAACCGCGCTGATGTCCGTCGCCGCGGCCGGATTGTGCCCACTCATGGTTTGAATCCCCTTGAGCGGTATCCAAATAACTCGGTCAGCGGGCGTTCCTGTAGGCTCTAAAACCCCAGAAACCGTGTAGACTTCCTCATGTATCGCATCCTCGTTGAAAATCAGCCCATGGTAAGGCTGGAATGTATCGCCAACACCGACACCAAGCCGTCTAGCCGCCAAGCTGCCGGCTACCGCTAGCATGGATTCATCTGAAAACAGTGTACCTCCTCGCCCCAATTCAAACGGCTTACCTTCAGTATAGTAATGATTCTGCAAATACTCTGGGACAGTACCCACCAAGCGATATCCACGATAATTATCCCCCACGGCGATAGGATAGGCTGCTTCAATAGCCGGAAATTTGGCGATCTGCTCATAGTCCTCCCATTTCATCAAACCTGGTGACTCATCCAAATGGTAAAGCCCATTGAGCACGATTTGAAGTTTCGAACCTCTTGGGCCCAGGACGGCATCGAATCCTCCATTCGCCCCGACGAACGAGCTCTCTGCCTCTTTCTTGAAAGCCCAAACGAGCATTAACATGCTACAGGCCAACGCCACGGCCCCAATCGTTATCAGGCTCGATACACGGTGCTGGTGAATGCCCCGGAAAGCTATCTCGTACGCTCTCATGAGCTCCCGCCTTCCACTCTAGCCATTCTGGCTTGGTTAAATTCCGCCAGCTCTACCGTCCTCTCGAATCTTTCATCCAGATCAGAGTCATGACTGACCAAAACCAGAGCAGCCCCATTTTCACTGCAAAGCGACTGGATCAACTCTAGTGAGAGGTTTGCATTTTTAGGATCCAGATTACCGGTTGGCTCATCGGCAAGCACGAGTTTGGGGCGATTGGCTAAAGCCCGGGCCACGGCTACGCGCTGCTTTTGCCCCTGCGACAATCTTTCAGGTCTATAGTCTTGGCGATTGCCCAGCCCGACCCTATCCAACAAGTTTTTCGCATAAGAGCGGTCTACGCCAGAGCCGAAGCTCATCCCCAATTCCACATTCTCCAAGCTCGTATATCCATTAAGGAGATTAAAATTCTGAAATACATAACCGAGGGAACGAGCCCGATGAGCATCTCTAGCCGACTCGGACAGTGCACAAATATTCTCGCCACTTAGAACGATCTCCCCTTCGTCCGCGACTACGATTCCCGCAATCAGGTTCAACAGAGTGGATTTTCCCGAACCGCTCTCTCCTTTCAGCAAAATTTGCTCGCCAGGCTCCACCAGCAAAGAGGGAATTCGCACCACGTCTATCTGAGCGCCTGAATCGCTCGGATATCGTTTTACAAGGCCCTTAATAGAAAGTAGTGACATGCGTTAATTGAATGAGGCGATATGCAACGCTGATCGATTCAGAGACGCTTTCAAGCTTGTACAGCGATAGGCCCATCGAAATCGCCAGCCGTCAGCTATCGTCCTTCTGAAGAAAGACCGTTCATGATACCCGAATCAAAAAACCACCCTCAATCTTCACAGAACGCTAACCAGGCTCAGTTTGCTGACCGGCAATCTTGCTGCCAGTGCTGCCAAGCGCCTATTCTGAAGAATTCGGACTTTCCCGAGTACTGCGACGATTACTATTCAATTTACGGTTCTTGCTGCGGTGAATTTGATAGCGATGAATAGATTACATTAGACAAAGATCTCGTCTTAAATTATATAAACTACTGCCATAAAGAAATTTATAATAATTATAGGGTCATATTTAGGGGGTCTACAAAATCGTCTTTACTGGAATTTGTTGAAGAATGCTTAGACGATTTCATCCTCAAGTACTTGGAAGCAAACATGGAGTGATTCCAAAAGAAGCCACTCAACTATGAAAAGAATATCGATACCATCCATCATTTTAGCTGCTCTCTTATTATCAGGGGGGGTTGGATACAACTATTGGATAAACACGCCCCAATATAGTCTAATTCAGATACAAAAATCTGTTCATGAAAAAGATAGGTTATTGTTTGATAAGTATGTTGATACAGATGGAATCATTGAAGAGCTAGTTGATGACTTATCAAATTTCTTTATTGAAGAAATGGATGCTGAAGAAAGTTCTGAAAGCTCTTTCTTTGATTCAAAGAATTTTGCCTTAGGCCTCGTCTCATTATTCAAACCAGTAATAGAAAACCTGATTGAAGAAAGTTTTGATGATTTCTGGAAGGATGAAGTTGAAACAATAGAAAACAAGGAAACAGAATCGGATCTTAACAGTACCGTAGAATCTTTCCGAATATCCTATCTTAACCGATCTGGAAAGATAGCAGAACTAGGACTAGAAGGGAAAAATCCTGATTCAGGAGAGTTGCTAAAAATAGAATTTAAGCTCAATAAGATTGAGAATCACTGGAGAGTGACGCGCATATCAAACTTAGAGGAATTTTTAAGGCAAAACATGGATGAGGCAGAGGAATTTATCGGCTCCATAGCTCCATTTGAGAAGAACTAATTATTTCTAGAACCTAGCTCGCCCATCCTCTCCTTAGCCTTAGCTAGTATCCCCTCATACTCTTCCTGAGTTCGTTTTAGAGCTGCAGAAACTTCATGACGTTTAACTAGTTGAGGACATTAGGGCCGAG
>DKNL01000159.1 GCA_002474325.1 Opitutales bacterium UBA7389 | reverse complement strand
CGAGTCCAAATCCTTCGATACTGTTTCGATAGGGAATGCTGGTCATAGCAAAAAGGTCGGATTGAGCGTAGAGTTCTCGCAACCGATCATTGGTGACGTCCCCATAGAATATGATTCGGAATTCCGCGCTTTCAGCCAAAGCTCGAAGCCGGTCGCCGAATCCGTGCTTATTGCCCGACCCGACTATTCCGAGCTCTAAATCTGATTTCAGTTCTTTTGGGATGTATCTGAGGGCAGTTATCAAACGGTCTTGACCTTTCCTGGGGTGAAGCCGACCGACCGTCAGGATGCGAAAAACTTTTCCGTCCCGGTTCTTGGAGGATACCGATTTCTGAAAATCGGCTCTTAGACCGCCGTGGGTGAAAACGGTTTTACCTTTCGCGAAAGGGAACTTTTGCGCTAGTAGATTAGCCGAGAAACTCGAGGGAACACTTATGCAGTTAGCCCTTTTCAAGACGTGCCGAATACATAGGCGTGAGATTGGATTCGAAGAAAATGTGTTAATCTCCGATCCGTGTAGTGTCAGGGCCAACTTGCTCGGTTGGATGAGTTTCAATGCAAGAAGCGCTCTCAGACTAAGTATCGGCCCGGGGTCTGTTATGTAGACTATGGAATTGGAAAGTCTTTTTCGATCGCGAAAGCACTCGAGAGCCATCCTGGATTGACAACTTAAATCTTGTGTTCCCTTTACGGGCACGCGCCGTACTTTGAACGGAAAAATTGAATCGTCACTGGATTGGCAGATTGGTGCCCAAACCTCGATTTGCTTGCCCAAATCGGAACCTGCTCTAGCCATTTCCTCGGTGAATGTAGCGATTCCTCCCTTTGTCGGAGCGAATTCATGGGTCAGTACGATTATGGGGAGATCGATTGGCATCATCTTCTAGTCACTCGATTAAATATCGCAGCGGCAAATGGACTGTATTGAAGACTATGTGGAAATTGGGAAGCATTGAAATCGCTGTCGGGCTCATGAATACCTGCTCCGAAGAGTTTTAGGGGGAAGATATTAGTGAGAGAGCTCCAAGGGTTGATTTTGAATTTCGGGTCCATGTTTATGATTTACAAATCGGAATCAGAGATCTTTGCTAGTAGTGACGATGTCAAACCAGACAACTAATCAGACCGAAATCGCAGGAGCACGGTCATCCGGGAGCGAAGAATTGCTTCGCGACACATTAAAACGTTGTTCAGTTGAAACGCTTGAAGCCGCTCTAAAATACCGGGCAAATGGAGATGTTTCTCTGGTCCCTGTTGTTGTTTTGGGTATCATAGAACGTTTTCTCGACCCAGATGTGGTTGGCAAGCTTCGCAGTGGGGATGATTCGGTCCGGTTCATGGACGACTTGGGAATGGATTCGCTGACCATGATCGAAGCGATCATGATGGTTGAAGAATCATTGGGCGTCTCTATAAAGAACGAGGAGCTTCTAGACCTTCGAACGCTCGGCGATTTAAAATCTTTCATCCAAGGAAAAATAACGGGCGACTCCAGCGGTAAAACGAGCGACTTTTATTCGATCGAGAAGGTAGCTGCCATAATGCCGCAACAAGAGCCGTTCTTGTTTCTAGAGCAGGCTAATTTGTCTAGCCGTTCCGCGGAGGGCAGATACACGATTTCGGGCAACGAAGCCTTTTTGGAGGGGCATTTTAAAGGAAACCCTGTTTTCCCAGCGTCCATCATGCTTGAAGCCCTAGGCCAGCTGGCGGTATTCGCGTTGCTTAGGAATCCGCCGGAGGAAATTAAGTCGGCGATAGATATGACAGAGGTTTACTTCGCGGGAGTTGACGGCGTCCGCTGTCATCGAGTTTGCCGGCCGGGAGAAATTCTGGACATGAGCATTACCGTTAAACGAGTCCGGGAACCGTTGGCGGTTTTCTTCGGCCAAATATCGGTTGGCGGGAAGAAAGCGGTTGTAGCGGAAGAGATAACCCTGGCATTTAAGCCGGTTGAGCATCACTCGAATGGTGCGGGTACAGCGGTAAATGGGGTTTCTGCTTCCAACGGTAGCGAGCTTTCGAGAAACGGTGCTCGCTAGTTCATTCAAAGCATAGGATTCTTGGAAGAGTCTTAGGTTTGGGTAGTATAGACGTCTCAAGATGTTGCGTCGAAATTCTAGACTTGGATTCGCCGGGCTTTTTTAATGCTCTATGCGAACAAGGGGATGTTCGAATAGGGATTCATGGAACGAAAACGCGTATTTATTACTGGTCTAGGTATCGTTAGCGGAATTGGCAACGATCTCAACAACGTGACTGATAGCTTGCGCTCGCTCCAGCACGGTTTTCGACCTTTTCCTACTTATTCCCCTTATGAAGACGATGACAGCGGAGCAGTGAAATTGGTATCCTCGCCCGACGGATTTGAAGTTGATTCGCTCGATTTCGAAGATTGGACTTATCCATCAGAATACCATATCCGGAGGGAAGAGTTGCGCGGGCTGGCGCCCCACGGATTGTATGCCTACTGTGCCATGAAGCAGGCTCTAGGAGATGCAAAGCTTAACGAGGCCGATGTGTCCAACTTTCATACAGGTATCTACACCGCTTCAGGTGGTTCAACCCGAATGATCCACAGCAATATTCAGCGAATGCGGGAACTCGGACCTATGCGCTGTTCGCCTACTGGCATTGTATCGTCGATTTCGGGCACGCTCAGCTTCAATCTCGTAGCAATCTTCAAAGTCTTGGGTAATTCGTGCGGGTTCTCCTCCGCCTGTGCCTCCTCGGGGCATGCCATAGGCTTCGCCTATGAAGATATCGCCTTTGGACGACAAAGTCGGATGTTTGTAGTCGCGGGAGAAGATGTTAACTACGAAAGCGTTGTTCCTTTCACTGGTATGCGGGCTCTATCTCTTGAACAAGATCCTGAGCGTGCTTCTTGTCCTTTTGATAGATCTCGGAATGGTTTTGTTAGCGCGGGTGGAGCCGCTGTTCTCGTTTTGGAGAGCGAGGATGAAGTCGTCCGCAGAGGCGCTGATCCCTACGCAGAGCTAGCTGGTTGGGGTCAAGCTAGTGATGGCCACAATGTCGCGATTTCCCATCCTGAGGGGCGTGGTTTGTTGCGAGCGATGAAGCTAGCCTTCGAATCAACGGCCGTGAAACCGGAAGATATCGATTACATTAACGCGCATGCTACTTCTACGATTATCGGCGATGCCAGCGAGGGGAAGGCCATTCAAGATGTATTTGGCGAAGCCCGAGCCCGTCCTAGGATAAGTAGTACAAAGGCTATCACGGGTCACGGATTGAGTTTAGCCAGTGCGCTAGAAGGAGCTATCGTTTGCTTGGCAATCAAGAAGGACTTCACTCCGGGCTCAGCGCACATAGACGAAATCGATCCAGTGTTCGAAGGTCTTAACATTATCAGAAAAACTGAGATGATTGGACCTGAATCCGCGTTGAGTAATAGCAGCGGGTTTGGTGGAGCCAATGTTTCCCTGGTATTCAAAAGGGCGTGACCTGGAAATCCTTTATCTGAAGGGTATCAAGTGTAAGAGAGACGCTCTTTAAGTAGCGTCCTTCGGGTTTTCGATTCACTGCTGCGAACGGCCATAGCGAAGGCAGCTGGATCTCCGACAATTATAGCCTTTTTGCGCCCACGAGTGACGGCCGTATAGATTAGGTTTCGCTGCAGCATCATAAAATGCGCTTTCAGTAGCGGAATAATGACAACAGGGTATTCACTGCCCTGAGATTTGTGAATGCTCACAGCATAAGCTAGAGCTAAATCAATAAGATCCGTCTTTTGATACTGGACGGATCTTCTGTCGAAATCGACGCTCAAAGAACCGTCCTCTAAATTTACGGATTCGATGATTCCTATATCCCCGTTGAAGACGCCAAGATCATAATTGTTTCTATTTTGTATGACTTTATCGCCCACTTTGAATTCAGATCCTCCAAGCTTGATGGAAGTGGTTCGCTGGTTGAGTCTAGATTGGAGAATCGTGTTCAAATTGGCTACTCCAGATTCTCCGCGATGCATAGGCGCTAATACTTGACTCTCGCTTACTGGATCAAGGGCCAATCGGCGTCCGACGAAATGCTCGCAAACTTCCAAGACTTTAGCGGAGCAATCTGGTTGGTCTTTGGCCCGGACGAACTGGAAGTCCTCGTCCGGATCCAATTGGGTTGAGTTATCCACGGGTTCTGGTAAGGCGGCTATACCTCGATTTATAGAGTGAGCATAGCGAACAATGCTACTTTTCTTGGATTGCCGGAAAATACGATCAAGACGAGTTAAAGGGGCTTGTTGACAATTGATTATGTCTTTCAGGACGTTTCCGGAGCCGACGGAAGGCAACTGATCGACGTCACCGACTAGAAGTAAGTGGCATGTATTGGGAATTGCCTGACACAAGCTCGAAGCAATGCGAGTATCCAACATGGAAGACTCATCGACAATTACGAATTGAGCATTGAGCGGTTTAGATTTGTTGATCGTAAACGCCCCGGCAGAGGGATCGAATTTTAGCAGTCTATGGATTGTTTGAGCAAATGCTCCAGCGGATTCGCTCAAACGCTGAGCAGCCCTGCCTGTAGGAGCCGCTAGCAATGGATTCACTTTTTTCGCCTTCAAAATACTGACGATGGCTCGTAGGATCGTGGTTTTTCCAGTACCAGGTCCGCCAGTGATTATCGATATCTTATTATCGAGAGCGGTTCGAATCGCTTCTTTTTGCTGATCTGCGAAATCGAAGCCCGCCTTTTCTTCCGCCCAATGAATCGCCCGTTCGATTTTGATAGGCGGCAACTCGCTTCTGCCACTGAGGAGCCTGTGTATTGCGTGAGCGATGTGCGATTCTGCTAGGTTCGTATAGGGCAACTGACAATGGGCTTCATCGGGGATTACGTCGATGCGATCTATCGCTCGGTTTTCGATTACTCGGTAGATACCGGCGCTGGCGGTGGCTTCATCTATCTCTAGCTTCTCCGCGACGATCGTAGCCAATTCCGCTAGGGGCCATGCGGTATGGCCTTCGTCCTGGATCTCGTGCATAACGAATTCAATCCCAGCATCGACGCGCTTACCGCTCTCATTGCCTAGCCCCATATTCAGGGCGATACGGTCGCAAGTCTTGAATCCAATACCTCGTATTTCTCGAGCAAGACGAAATGGATTCTCTTTAATTAGATCGATAGCTAGGAATCCCAGCTCGTTGTGAATTTTCAATGTTTGGGATGGAGTCACTCCATAAGGAGTAAGGAAAAGAGATAGATCGCGTATATGGCTTTGTTCATCCCAGGCCTCTTTGATGGCCTTTGCTCGTTGTTTACCGATACCGCCGACTTCCTGAAGTCTGGCCGATTCTTCGGAAATTATTTTCAGTGTCGAATCTCCAAATCGATCTACGATTCGATTCGCTAATCCTTTAGAAACGCCTTTTACCAATCCGCTTCCTAGGTATTTGCGAATCCCGTATACGCTAGCGGGTAAAAAGGAGTTGTATTCAAGGGCTTTAAATTGGGATCCATGGACAGAATGTTTAGACCAGTGCCCTCTTAGCTTTAGCGTTTCTCCACACTGAACGCCGGGCAGTTTGCCAACTATCGTTACGGTTTCATTTGAATCGTCGGGACGGAGATCCGCGATTAGGTATCCGTCTTCTTCGTTTGAATACCTAATTCGCTCGAGTAAGCCGCGAAGGCTGTCGCTGGCAGGTTGGCTGGGCACAAACTTAAGCGAATATGGAATCCATTAGTTCTGGCAAGCCGTCGAAAACGGCGTCGGCATTCGCTGCTGCAAGCTCTTCCCTCGAGTGAGACCCGGTTGCGACGCAGAAGCACCTCATCCCGACACACTTCGCAGACTCGATATCGAATGGAGAATCACCGATTAGAAGGGCCTCGCTGGGTTTGACGCCGAGTTGGCTCAAGGCATGCGTTGAGAGTTCAGGCTGGGGTTTGCGAAATTCAGTGTCTTCGGCTCCTAGAATCAGGGTGAATGTTTCGTAGAGTCCGAGAGACCGGATAATGTTTCTTGTATGCTTTCCGCTCTTGTTTGTGAAAACGGCTAGATGAAATCCTCGGTTTTGCAGTTTTTCTATAAGTTCCATGGTCCCGTCTAGAACACGGACGCCCTCTAGATGGATTTCGTCGAACCGCTTAATCCAATGGGCTTTTGCCTCCTCCAGCGATTCTTCGTCAAAGAAGGCCTTGATTGTTACAGGCATAGAGCCGCCGACTGCTCGTTTTACTTCGTCGTAGGTCGGGGGAGATTTGCCGAGGGCTTGGGCGGCGTATTCATAGCAGCGGAAGATAGTCTCAAAATGGTCGATTAGGGTGCCGTCCATGTCGAAAAGAACTGTAGAGATCTCATCTAGAGAGGCTCCATCTGCTAGATTTTTAATCATAACCTCGTTGCATCGAGCCTATGTGTATCAGTGGCAATGAAAATCACCGGTTTTCTTCGATGGTCGGAGACTCTGTTCCCAATTTGAGGGGCAAAATAACTGTACGAGAGAAAGCGGCAAATCAATGTGAATAACTTGCGAGCAATTTGGTAAATTACGAATTTTGAAGGGGTTTGAATTCATTGGGCGTAACTCTTCTGTCGCATGAGCTGTATCCCCCGCACGCTTAAATGTAAAAGGATTTTGCCCGATACTTGAAACTAGGATGGAATGCTTCATGTTGATGGTAGTGCTGCACGAAGTTGGAGATACGCAAGAAGCGATGCTCTTTTGGAGCCCCCTTTGGTCGGAAAAATAAATTTTAAATATCTGATAAACAAATACTTATGGGGTTATTTACAAAAATGCCTTAGGCAACTCATCGAGATTAGTGAAAATACTTAGACTGCCTTTTAGTAGACTTGACAGTGTGGGATGAATTAAGAGACACCGACTGATAAGTGGAAGCCGCTGTTTTTTAC
>DKNL01000078.1 GCA_002474325.1 Opitutales bacterium UBA7389 | reverse complement strand
GAGCAAACCGTACAAGATGCTACGCGAGTGGTTATTGGATTGCAGCGCGACGCGGGAATCGACTTGCCCACGGATGGCGAGCTCTACCGCTACGACATCAGCCATCCGGACACCAACGGTATGATTGAGTACTTCATTTCTCGCATTGGCGGAATTGATACCCGCATTGGAGTTAGCGATGCCAAAGCTTTTTCCCAAAAGCAGGAGATGTCATTTCGACGCAAACCGGCGGGCGTTGTTAGGGAAGCCTTGACCGAAGGGTCCCTCGATTTGCTCGAGGCCTGTAGCCGCTCGGCCCAAGTAGCTGGCGGACCCATGAAGTTCACTTTGACGAGTCCCTACATGCTAGCTCGTACCTTGCTGGATAATCATTACGATTCACTGGACGAACTGACCTTAGCCATCGCCCATGTCATGGCGGAGCAAGTCTCCGAGCTCCCCTGCGCTTGTGTGCAAGTGGACGAAGCCAACGTACCGGGCAGTCCTGAAAACGCTCCCTTAGCCGCGGAAGCCATTAATAGGATACTGGATCAAGTGCAGGTCGAGAAGGCGGTCCACTTTTGTTTCGGCAACTACGGTGGCCAAACGATCCAGGCGGGAAAATGGAAGCCGCTACTGGACTTCTTGAACAGTCTCCATGCGGATCACTTGGTGATGGAATTTGCTCACCGGCCCGATGACGATCTCGAAGTCCTCAAGGATATCGATACCCGCATAAAGCTCGGTATCGGCGTTATAGATATCAAGGTGAACCACGTTGAATCGCCGGAAGAAGTGGCGAGCCGGATCGAGAAAGCGGTATCGAAAGCGGGTCCTGATCGCGTAGCATGGGTTCACCCTGATTGCGGCTTCTGGATGCTCAAGCGATCGGTAGCTGAGCGTAAGATCGAAAACTTGGTCAAGGGTCGCGACCTGTTTCTGGGGATTAGCTAGAATTGGCGGAAGCCCGATCTCGAAACTCCCCTGGCGAGCAGCCTTCTGTCCTCTTGAAAGCCCGATAAAAGCTAGACAGGTCACCGTACCCGCATTCGAAGGCGATACCGGTAACTGCTCGTTGCGGATCCCTTAGGAGCTTGCGAGCGTGCTCGATTCGAAGACTGGCAATTTTCTGATGCCGCGAGCAACCAGCTAGGGCTTTGAAGTGCGATGTAAAGCTTCGTAGGCTCATTCCGAGTCGAGCGGCAGCGTCCTCAAGAGACTCTTCCGCATAGAATTCTGATTCCAGTTGCTCCAGGTAGTCAGCCATTCGGGATGAAACGGACACTCGGTTGTCTTGTCGGGCTGTTTCGATTGATTCGCCTTGCTGGTCGAAGGCAATCAGTAGCTCCAGCGAAAGGGCCCGCAATAGGGTCGAGCTTCCAGCCTGGCCACGGGATTGTTCCGCCATCATGCGCCTCAGCAAGGGCTTTTGACGTTTTGTCAGTGTTGATTGTCGCATTCGCAAAATTTCCTGAAATCGAATTCCATCATGACGGGCGACATCATCGACAAGGCCAGAGCCGATACACACGATTTGCAAAGAAAGCGGATGTTCAGTGTCGTCGATGATTCGGTGATTCGAATCGCTGGGGACGAGAAGCAAGTCGAATGGCTGGATCTTCAGGCGGCTTATGTCAGTTTCCAAGGTGCCAATACCGTTAATGACAGCTAGTACTTTAAGAAATGGATGAGTGCTCCAATCCATTCGAAAATCTTGAGAGTGGTGGCTCTCCAATATGGTCACACCGCAACCAGGGATATCGACTTGAAGTGGACGACTCGATTTTAGAAGCATGAGGCGGCTTTAGGGGGTTTTGCCAGAATTGCAAAAGACAAATTGCCGGGACCAGGGCACATATGGCAGAACCGGAATCTTGGCTGCATTGATAACGGTGGAGCCGACGGAACTTAGCCCAGCAGCTAGATTCAGGTTCGGATTCCAGATGAGTAATTAGATGCGAGACAAAGAACATCGTTCATCCCTCTGTAAGGCAAAAGGTAAGTTTGTACACTGGACCCGCAGGTTAGACGGCCAGCGGTTTCCCGCACCATTTATTTTGGTAATCCAACCAAAATAAGTGGTGCGAGGGGCTAGTAAATACTGAGCTATACTAAGTTTGACCGACGCTTCGGGCGTGGCTATAAGCAGGAAAGTTGATACTGGTTGAGAGGCAGCCCGCGCTCTTGAAGTTTTCGATTCCTAATCCAGTTGGATTTCGAATTCGGAACCGCCTTGGAAATTAGCTACGAAGCAAGCGTATCGGCTGTCGCCAATTTGGGTTTCGACAAATCCGATGTTGTTTCCGTCTTGAGAGACGCGCTTTACGCTGCGGCCTGGTGGAATGAGGATTTCCCCATTAACGTGGATAGCCTCACTTTCGATATTTAAGGATAAGCTTTCCTCTGAGGCTCGGTATTGGTATTGAAGCTGCTTCTCCGAGGATTGGTAGGCGACGGAAACTTCGGCGTCCGCTACTTCGGCGGCGGCCCATCGGGGGGCGAGTTTGACCGACTGGAAATGCCTGGCATGATCTTGGATGCCGGCCAGCCCTTCGATCAATCCGTACAGCATAGAGCTCGATCCCCAGCCATCCGTGGGCGTTGCGTCAGGACTGGTGCTGGTATCTACTGTCGATTCTGTCCCGTCTGGGAAGTACCATAAAAAGGTTTCGTCTTTTCGGGAGGTCAATTGGTGATACTTTCGCAAGGTTTCCAATCCCTCGGGTTCGAACCCGCTCTGCAAGTAAGCTCTAGCTAGTTCCCCTCCAACGAGCGGCATGATGCCGCCATTGCAATAGGCTCCCCCGACAATTTTCTCGTCACCAAAAATTCCGTCGGGAAAGGGTGGGTCGATTGAGAACCATTCCGCGAACGCTTCTGTAGTCGCCAAGCGGTTACGGTACTCGGAGAGAATGGATCGAGCCTGTTCAAAGGACGCGACGCCCCGATTTATGTTCATCGGATTGCTGAAACTTAGTTGGCTGTTCTCATCGACGCCCTCGATTTCGACGGGAGTTTCTTTAACAAAATGGGTATAGAAGGAGCCATTCCAGCAAACTTGGTTCATGCGAGTCTTCAACCCTTCGGCAAAACTGGACCAATGGGTTGCTTTGCTATCCATTTCAAAATTGCGGTAGATTATCGCCAATCGGGAGCAAGCTTGGTAGAAACCGCTGTTGTCGCCATGCATGATTCCCCAGAAGGTATTGTCGTCGATCTGGAACTGAAGCCAATCGTGGCTTCCGGCGGAGTAGGCGAAGTCCCAGGAATCGATGGTGTAGGGGCGTTTAACTAGCTGCTTTTCCGGATCCCAACGCCACGGGTGACTGAAGGCGTATTCGAGCGCACTTTCCAGGCTGGGGAGGATGGACTTGATCCACTGGTCGTCTCCTGTCGATTGCCAG
>DKNL01000067.1 GCA_002474325.1 Opitutales bacterium UBA7389 | reverse complement strand
CTGTACTTATTGGAAGTGAAATGCCCGTAGATTTTCCAGGTCTATATACAATGATTGGTGCATCGGTAGAAAAAGCAGGTAATACCAGAGGAGGACCTAAGGCTGTGTTTGTCCAAAGGTGCTTCAATCGATGAAAAACTATCGACGATTGGAATTTCGTGAAAGAAGGATAACTCGCGTCCGATGAAAAAAAAGCATGATCAACAACGTTCTCTAGCAGACTTGGCATACGACGCTGTCGGCACCGTTATACCCAACTGTGAATCTGCCCTCCGCATGGTGGAGATCGGGCAGAGGCGCCCACTCACGCTCAAGGAGAAGTTTGTCCTCATTTATAACACACCGCTTTGTCCACACTGCAATTGCAACCGCGAGAAGTTTATTGAGGAAAAGGCGAAGATGGTTTCGGTCGCGTCTCACCGTACTTGAGCGATTGCTGAGGTTTGTCACAGCTCAGAGATAAGGAAGACCATTCCAACCAGGACTCCAATATTTCCACAGAGAAGGCTAGATAATTTAACTACCCTCATAAATTCGAAAACCGGCATCTTTCGGTCGGGGGCCTGTAGATGGGAAGAGGTCTCCTTTTTGGAATTCTAGAATCTGTTAAGCCAAGATTAAATTGGAGCCTAAAACCACGATTCGCTCTTCTTTGAAAGTTATGAGAGCTTTTCGGATTCGCAATATCGAATTTGCTCTCTACCTTTCATGACAGTGAAAATCTATTTTCTAGGTACGGGTACATCTCAGGGTGTTCCGATGATCGGTTGCTCTTGCCAGGTTTGCACTTCGCAGGATCCGCGCAATACGCGGTTTCGAACTCACATTCACGTCGAGGTGGGTGATCTGAATATTCAGGTCGACGCTGCCCCTGAATTTCGGATACAGGCGTTGAGGCACTCGATTCCAAAAGTGGATTGCATATTCCTGACCCATGGGCACGCGGACCATATACTGGGCATGGACGATATGCGCCGTTATTGCGATATGCGGAACGGGACCGCTATACCGATTTATACTACAAAGGAGGGTGAGGAGCGAATGAGGGGAATATTTGGATACGCCATTCGCGATAAGTCAGTTACTAGGGGTTACCCTGCGTTTTCCTTAGAAAGGATGCCTGAGGATTTAGATTTGGGCGAAGTTTATGTTTGCTCTACAATACAAGAACACGGGAATTTCGAAACCCTTGGCTTGGTGTTTGAGGAAAAGCGGACAGGTGCCCAGATCGCTTATTATACAGATTGCTCATCTGTTAGCGAGGAGGCCGAAGTGCTAGCGAACGGGGTTGATATAGCTATTCTAGATGGACTGAGATATGATTCTCACCCGTCACATATGACAATAGATGAAGCGATAAAAGCAGCGGGTAGGATTGGAGCGAAGCAAACGTATTTGGTGCATATGACCCATGATATCGATCATGCCTCAGCTGAGAAGGCTTTACCCGATGGGGTGCGATTTGCCTACGATGATCTAGTATTGGAGATTTGATAAGACCTATATGAATAGTAGGTCTTATGTGTAGGTCCTATGGCATGCTAGGGTCCTGAGGGGAGAGCGTTTCTGGCTTTGTCAGTTTAGCCTACGTAAACATCGCCGCCTTTTTCTCGGAATTCTTCGGATTTTTCGTCCATTCCCTTGGCCAGAGCCTCTTCGTTGGTGAGGCCGTTTTCTTCAGCGTACTTGCGAACGTCGTCGGTGATCTTCATCGAGCAAAAGTTCGGGCCACACATCGAGCAGAAGTGAGCTGTTTTGGCACCGTCTTGAGGAAGCGTTTCGTCGTGGTAATCCCTAGCGGTTTCTGGATCGAGCGCGAGATTGAACTGATCTTCCCAGCGGAACTCGAATCGGGCTTTGCTTAAGGCATTGTCTCGGTACTGGGCGACGGGATGGCCTTTTGCGAGATCAGCAGCATGGGCGGCGATCTTGTAGGTGATGACGCCTTCTTTAACATCATCCTTGTTGGGCAGACCAAGGTGTTCTTTGGGGGTGACGTAGCAGAGCATGGCACATCCGTACCAGCCGATCATGGCGGCCCCAATACCAGAGGTGAAGTGGTCGTATCCGGGGGCGATGTCCGTTGTTAGTGGCCCAAGCGTATAGAAGGGCGCCTCGTCACACCATTCGAGCTGCTTCTCCATGTTTTCGTGTATCATATGCATGGGTACGTGTCCAGGTCCTTCATTCATAACTTGGCAGCCTCTTTCCCAAGCCCGCTTGGTGAGGTCTCCTTGAACTTCAAGTTCGGCGAATTGGGGAACGTCATTGGCATCAGCCACGGAGCCGGGACGCAATCCGTCGCCTATCGAGAAGGATACATCGTAGGCCGCCATGATCTCGCAGATTTCGTCCCAATTGGTGTAGAGGAAATTCTCTTTATGATGGGATAGACACCATTTGGCCATAATAGACCCGCCTCGTGAAACGATGCCGGTCATGCGTTGAGCGGTCTGTGGTATGAATCTCAGCAATACACCCGCGTGGATAGTGAAATAGTCAACACCTTGCTCGCATTGTTCAATTAGCGTGTCGCGGTAAATATCCCAAGTTAGTTCCTCAGGACGCCCTCCCACCTTTTCAAGGGATTGGTATATGGGTACGGTGCCGATAGGAACGGGACTGTTGCGAATTATCCATTCTCTCGTTTGATGGATATTCTTCCCGGTGGATAGATCCATCACCGTGTCAGCTCCCCAACGCGTGGCCCAGCGCATCTTCTCCACCTCTTCCTCGATGGAAGAGGAGATCGCCGAGTTTCCGATATTGGCGTTGATCTTAACCAGGAAGTTGCGCCCGATAATCATCGGTTCCAATTCTGGATGATTGACGTTGGCAGGGATGATGGCCCGCCCGAGAGCGACTTCCTCCCGCACGAATTCGGGAGTGATCTCGTCGGGGATTTTCGCTCCCCAAGCTTGGCCGGGATGCTGTTTTAGCAAGCTGTCCCGGGGAGCGTTGGCATTCATGTGCACCGCTTCTTTGGCCGCCTGTAGTTTGGTATTTTCGCGAATAGCGATGAACTCCATTTCGGGGGTAATCATGCCTTCGCGAGCGTAGTGGAGTTGCGTGACTGGATTGCCTCTAGAGGCTCTAAGTGGTGAACGGTCGGCCCGATCGAATCGGGTCATGCGCCCATTTTCCTCTGCCTTGCGGGCATGGGCATCGGAAAGATAGCCATCATCGCTGGGCGTAGTATCCCGTCCTTGGTAGGGTTCAACATCGCCACGTTCTTGAATCCAAGGTTTGCGCAGAAGAGGGAGCCCTTGCTTTACCTGGCGGTGGTGATCGGGATCACCCCACGGACCGGAGGTATCGTAAACCCGCACAGGATCGTTTGAGGTGAGAGATCCATCGGGACTGCGCGTTTCGGATAGAGAGATTTCGCGCATAGGTACTCGAATATCGTCTCGAGACCCCTGAACGTAGATGCGGCGGGATGCCGGAAGCGGTTGAAATTCGGTTTCTATATGGCTTGTTGAGTCTGGCATTTCGTGGTGGCTCATTGTTGGGCTTGCCTAGGACTCACGGTGTTTGGTCGCAGTTCCCTTCGCCGGCATTACCCGTTTCAGGTTCAAAGGGTCTCAAGTTCGAGCGCATCTTGATCTCAGCCTATCGCGCTAGGCACCCCGTTACGTTTTCATTAAGCAAAAGCTGTCTTGAACAGCATTACAAACGGAAAGCGCGACAACGTGCGTATTGGCCCGGTTTTAAAACGCCAAAGGATGGACCGAAACTGGGCACCCTGTTCTTGTTGAAACAACGTCAGTTGACAGTTATGGGAACGACAACCTCTGAATAGCCCGGAATATTGATGAACAAACTTCCAATGCCCGGCGAACCGCCTTGGACTACAACGCTTGTTGAGCGTTGTCCGGATTCAATGCGCACGACATCCATAATAACGCTGTCCGGAACGTCAGTTGTCACATCGATTTCCAAACCGCCTGGCGGCGCTTCTTCTGGTATGGTGAAGACGAGGGTGCTTGTTTGTCCTTGAGATAGCGTAGATGGTTGGAGACGTACGCTTACACGAGCCGAGTCAATTCTGAATGAACCTGCATACATTTCGCCGATGATACCTATGACTTTCACCTCGTATCCTCGCCCCTCTGGTAGTGATGGAACGTAGAAGGAGAGCGAAGTGGAACTATCGAATCGGGTGGCTGCAGGTGTATTGCCAACAAGAATTTTGTCATCGCGAGTAAATCCCCTTCCAAGAACCGCAACTCGCG
>DKNL01000305.1 GCA_002474325.1 Opitutales bacterium UBA7389 | reverse complement strand
TACCTGTTAAGTCCAGCCTTAAGGCGAATGAGTTATTTGAATATCCGAGCCCGCTTTTTTACTTCAATCCTCGTTGTACTTCTTTTCCAATTCTCGGTCCCCAGTTTTGCACAACGCGATTTGGGAGTAGGCGAAGTGAACGTTCGTCGGGGCGTAATCCCGGTCGTCGTTAGGTCGCAAGATAGTCAGGCCTTGGGTATTTTGAAATCCGCCTTTAGCGCTCATGGCCGGTATCGAGTGGCCGCATCCATGCAGGAGGCATCATTCGCAATTCATGTTGATCCTATTGGCTCGACTTATTCGTCGCTGAAAATATTTTCAGGAATTCCCGAACAACTGCAGTACAACACGCAGGTTCAGGGAGAGTCGCGCCGCAATTCGATTCTCAAAGCCATCGATTTGGCGATTCGAAAAACCAGTGGTATGCAAGGTTTTTTCTCCGGAAAAATCGCTTACGTAGGGGAAACGGGTAAAGGAATGGAGATCTACTATCGCGATTTTCTATTTGGTGAAGGCAAGCGATTGACGAACCATGGAGTGGAAGCGGTTCGCCCACGTTGGTCTCCTGACGGAAACTACGTTGTTTACACTTCCTATCTTTCGGGTTTCCCGAATATCAGGAGAATTGATCTGCGTGGCAAACGATCCGAGGTACTCGTTAGCTTTAAGGGAACGAATACGAGCGCCCGGTATAACCCGGATGGTTCGCGTTTGGCCATGGTTCTCACAGGACCTGGAAACGCCGATATTTATGTGGGTTCGAATCTAGCCAAGGGATTGAAGCGAGTGGTGAATTCCAATGGATTGGAAGCCACGCCCTGTTGGTCTGGAGACGGGAGAGAACTCGTATTCGCTTCTGATCGTAATGGCGGCCTAGCTCTTTACCGGGGTTCAGCATTTGGCGGTCAATTTCGCCACATCCCTACCCAGATTAGCGGATACTGTGCGGAGCCAGATTGGAACCATGTGAATCGTGACCTTATCGCTTTTACCGTGGGAGTCGGCTCGCAATTTCAGATTGCCCAATACAGCTTTTCCCAAAAAAAGAGCGAATTCCTTACCAATGAAAGAGGTGACGCCATTCAGCCATGCTGGTTGAACGATGGCCGCCATCTTCTGTATACTTGGCGTACCCAATCATCGGAACGTATAGTTTTATTTGATACGGTAACGAAGAAGCGTTCGGTGCTCTCTCCGGCTAGCATGGGCAAAGTTTCTCAAGCAAGCTATCTGCCGCCTAGGTAGCCGAATGGCGATTTAGCGATCGAGGCAGGCTTCAAGAAATTTCTGAGCCCGAGGGGTATTGGGGGTTTCGATAACCTGCTTTGATGGTCCAGTTTCTACCAGTTTTCCCTCCGCAATCAGAGCTACCGTGTCCGCAGCTCTCTGGGCGAAGCCCATTTGATGCGTAGCTATGACAATCCGCTTTTCCCCTTCTATAAGGCCGTAGATTGCATCGAGGACTTCGGCTGTCATTTCGGGATCGAGGGCGGAAGTTGGCTCATCCAGAAATACGATATCCGGATCTGGAGCGATGGCTCGAGCGATGGCCACTCGCTGGTTTTGGCCGCCCGAGAGTTCCGCTGGTTTCTTCATCATATGGTCCTCTAGCTGGAAACGCTCGAACAAGCTCTCGGACTTAAGGATGGCGTCCGTTGTCGAGTACCCATGAACTTTCTCCAGGGGAAGTGCGACATTGGCCAAAGCTGTCAAATGAGGAAACAAGTTGTAGGCCTGAAATACGATTCCCACTTGTTTCCTGAATCGCCGCCGTCGATCGGTGTCGTCTCCTATTTCTTGCCCGTTGATGACTATGCTCCCTGAGGTCGGAGCTTCCAGTCCGGAAAGCAGTCTTAAGGTGGTGGATTTCCCGCCGCCAGAAGGACCGATCAATGCTAGGCAGGATGTGTCTTCGACGGCCAAGTCAAGGCCGTCCAAGGCTCTCAGACCGCCATAACTCTGAACGACATCTTTTAGAAACAGCTTCATGTGTCGTAGCGAAGACGCTCTTCAATGTAGCGTGACAACCTCATTATGGGGAGAGTGATTATAAGGTATCCGATCGCTAGGGGAAAAAAGCTCTCGAAGGACGAGTAGGTGATGGCATTGACCTCTTGAGCATTGAGAGTAAACTCGCTGATGGCGATAATGGAAAGTAGAGAGGAGTCTTTGATCAGGTTCGCCGTTTGCCCTGCTAGTGCGGGAAGACTACTGCGAAGTGCCTGCGGAGCTATAACGTACCTAAATGTTTGGTACTCCGTGAAGCCAATTGACTTGGCAGAGAGGAGTTGAGACCTGCCAACGCTTTCGATGCCTGCCCGAAGAATCTCTGAAATATAGGCCCCGCTAAAAATTGCCATTATTGCTACGCCAACCACATAGCGGTTTTGCACGTTGGCCGCATCGGCAATGACGTAGTAGAAAAGGAAAATCTGTACAAGCAGAGGCGTGCCTCGAATCAGTTCTACATATAGCAATGAGAGATACTTGAGCGGCAGAAATCGTGATTTGCTGCATAGAGTTGAGAGAGAACCAATAACAAAGGCGAAAATGAAAGATACCGAGGATATTTTCAGGGTAGTGAACCAGCCGTCTAAGAACTTCAGACGGTAACGGAATGCGGCCTCCCAATTCCATTGATAACTTAGGGTAGCGAAAGAAGCGAAGAGAACGATGGAGAGAGTTAAGATAGCGACTAGAAAGCTGACCGCCTTACGAACCGACTTATTCTTGGCGGTATTACCTTTACGCGGTTCGAGGAATAAGGAATTAAACGACACTAGGAAGTTATCGATATCGGTTCAAAAGAAAAAGGGATATCCTAGCTCTTTAAAAATTCGTTTCTCCTCGGCGAGATACTTGTCTCCCAACGCGTCGAAGCCCCCGCTGGAATCGAACTCTTTCAGAAATGAATTAACCTCCTCCAATAGAGCTGTGTTGCCTTTTCTGACTCCGATGGCCCACGATTCCTGGTTGAATGGCCTGAGTAAAGCTATAGTGGTTTCAGTATGTTTTTTCCAGTTCAAGTAAATGGAAATCTGATCATAGATGAAGGCGTCGACTTTGCCCTGAGCGACTTCCAGGGCTGCTGCGGCCTCGTCTTCGAAGAGCAAAAGTTCGACCTTCCCAAGATGCTGATTCGCATAAATGTGGCTAGTGGTCCCCTGTTTGACTGCTACGGTCGTTCCTGGAGTATCTATGTCCTCTATTGATTTCGCATCGGAGGCTTTAGGTAAGAGAATACACAGCCCAGTATCTAAATAGGGGTCTGAAAAGTCTATGGACTGGGCCCGTTCCTCCGTTTGCGTCATCGACGATATGATCAAGTCGATCTTTCCGGTTCTAAGGGACGGAATTAGTCCAGCGAAGGGAATATTCTCAATTCGAAGGTCTTTGCCGAGCTCACGAGACAAAGCTTGAGCCATATCAACGCTAATCCCGGTGGGCTGGTTTTGCTCATCGGTCATCTCGAAGGGAGGATATGATAATTCCATACCCACTATCAGCAGGTTGCTGGGCTTTTTATTGGAGCAACCGAGGAGAGTGAAGGCTATAGCGACGATGCCAATTGTTGTTATATTAAGGCTGATTTTGTTCACTGTCCGAGTCCGTTTAGGGATGACTACAGCTTCTGCCATAGGGTGGCATGGGCAATCGAATATTGATTCTTCCGTTCGTGCTCTTTGATCAAAAAGGGGAGGTTTCGCTCTTCGATGAAACGGAAGTTAGGTGAAAGCAGCTCTACTAGGCGATCGCATGCTCGTATGGATGTACCGTTTATCGTATAGCCTCCCAGCCACTTCTCCTTTGGCGTGTATTTCGTTAGCCAAGTGTAGGGAGAGGTAATGGCGAGTAGGCCATTTGCATTCAAAAAGCCGGGAATTGCCTCAAGACACTGGGCTGGATCAGGCAGGCGATCAATGAGGTTAGCCATGAGAACAAAATCGAAGGTTCTCAAGTTGGGATCGAGATTCATGGCGTCCCCTTGCAAGAATTTCGCTCGGGCAGGATTCGACCCCTCGGGAAGGGCTATGGAAGTTTTTCTTTTCAATTCGCCCTCCACGGAAATACTGATTTCCATCTTGGTGAGCCGGCCTAGTCGGGTAGCTGCTTCGACGAGGGCATGAGAAAAGTCGATTCCGACGACTTCGTCAAATGATTCTGTCATAGCGAAGCTCGAACCACCCACAGCACAACCGAGATCGAGCGCTCGCTTGCGTTCAATATCGAAATTCGCGTGTAGCTTCCCGCATCTTTGCGCGAAGTCCAGCGCTTCAGTGGGGCCTATTCCTTGAAAAAAAAGATCCTCTTTGGACCCGTAGTGAAAAAGTAGATACTCTGAAACCGCTTTACCGGTTTCGTAGAAATTCGTTTGGTTTGATAGGTTGGTCATGGGACCGCAGGCCCAAGATCCTGGGCTCGTATTTTGACGTTGTATTGAGCAGAGGGTTAGACGATTAATCGGGAGCCGTAAACAATCTAATGAGCGGGGTCTGAGATTTCCCGTGAATTGCTAGGGCAGTACTTGAATCGTTCAGAAGCCAATGTGTTTGGCACAATGCTGGCCCAGTCAAACGGGCCAGCGACAGTCGCAGACCTTTCAAATTCAAAAGTAGAGACGTCTGTCGAATTAGATTCGTCGGAAAAGCCAATAGATGTGGGCTCGGTCGGGTTCGTCGGAGACATAATACGCGTGGGCGATTGCTGAACAAATAGCATCGGCATTCTTGTGGCCGATAATCTACGTGAATTCGTCGTGTGACATTAGCTGTCTTTCAGTACTTGGTTTTTCGAAGTGGTTTCAAAGTACGAAGACCATGCAAATTGAGAATCCAAAGTAAGATGGCCACTACCGACAGGCCATCACTCAGTAATTTAAACATTTTTGCATGGCGGATAAAAGAATTTGATTCTCGATGAATATCAGACACAAGTTGGCAGAGATGAATGTTGTGCTTGGTGACACTATCACGAAAATGGTCGAAAGCAAGGGGTTGTTGCCGAATGCTGCTAACAATTTGAAAGATTGGCTCGAAGGAGGATTCCTGTCAGAAGCTTCGTTGGACAGTTTGAGGAGCTTAATCGAATCCGGGAATACAGAAGAGCTGAATAACCGATTTTATACCAACATCGCATTTGGTACGGGCGGATTAAGAGGACGCACCATCGGAATGACGGCTACGAGTTCGGAAAAGGGCTATGAGGGGCCTTCCAGACCGGGCGTCGGATCGAACATGCTTAATGAGTACACGGTAGCGAAAGCGACCTTAGGGCTTTACCGCTATGCCCAGAAAGTGGAAAACTGTGAAAGCCCGAAATTGATAATCGCTCACGATGTGAGGTACTTCTCCCGTTTCTTCTGCGAGCTGTCGGCTTCGATATGGACTCAATGCGGTGGTAAGGCCTATATTTTCGATGGGCCACGATCCACGCCTGAATTGAGTTTCGCTGTCCGGGAACTAGGCGCGACTTGCGGAGTAGTTATCACCGCAAGCCATAACCCGCCTCAAGATAATGGATACAAGGCTTATTTCAGTGATGGGGCCCAATTAGTCCCGCCCAATGATACCGGAGTCATTGAACAGGTAGAAGCAATTACGCTTAGCGAATTGAAGGACTACCTGGAAATCGATTTGAGTGAAGTGCAGACCTTGGGAAAAGAAATCGACGACGATTACGTACACGCCGTCGTGGATACAGTGACCGATCCCGAGGCCTTAAAGGGGACTGATTTAAAGGTGGTTTTTACTCCAATTCATGGAACGGGAGCAATTTCTACGTTGCCAGCCATGGAGCAACTTGGACTGGAACCTATTCTCGTTGAAGAGCAAATGATCCAGGATCCGGAGTTTCCGACGGTAAGATCCCCAAATCCTGAAAATGCCGAAGCTTTGGATATGGCTATTCAGCTATCCTTGAAGGAAAATGCGGATATTTTGATGGGCACGGATCCTGATTGTGACAGAATGGGCGTGGGGGTGAAGAATCCCGATGGCGGATTGACCCTTATCACTGGCAATCA
>DKNL01000073.1:964-31480 GCA_002474325.1 Opitutales bacterium UBA7389 | reverse complement strand
TATCGTAAGGAACGCCAAAATACAAGCCCGCTTCTCCACCTACTTCGAATGCATCTAAGCTTTCCCGTTCAGTCTTTTCGATAGAAGGAAAAAGCTGGGCCTCCTTTTCCGCTCTCTCTCGCATTTCGCGAAGATGCGGAAAAGTTCTCTCCAAAATATTTTGTTCGTAGTGCGGTTCCATGCTGTTCTTGTTTCGATTCCATTCGAAATCCGGCAAAAAGCCTGGACCCTCTCAAGCGGGAGGGGCCATCATTCCTTTATCATCAAAAACGGGATTTTCTCCATTTTTGGTCGCCCACATTAACCTTAAAGGAATAGTCCCAGCAGCACCTAAGGCCTTAATCATAGTCGTCATCATCTAGGTTTTCGCCCAAGTATATCTCATTCTTTAGACTTCGCTTAAATACCTGACTCAGCAAATCGCTGTAAAATATTTCTCAGGAGGCAAGCCTACCAGCCCCTAGCTTGAGTCAAAGCGACTTTATATCACTATAACTCAACGCCCATGAATAGGCCTGCGAAAACCTTCGCAAGTCTGCTGGTGCGGTGAAAATTCCCGCTGTTCTCTATTGCGAAAGACGCATTTCTCTTCATCGTTTTAGATAAACTTGAGCGCGATGACTGAGAATGAAAGATTGGCCCTATTCAGCCTGATCGACGACCCCAGCCCTTTCGTTCGCACAGCGCTTCTCAACACGCTCTGTAATATGGGGAGAGAAGGGCTGGACCTATTGCAAGAAGCAATCGACGGGCCCAACCGCATTCTCAGTTGGCATGCCGCGAGGCTGCTCTCCGAATTGCAGACCTCCGATCCCGCCCAAGAGTTTCGAATGTTCATACAGGAGATGAACTACGAGATGGAATCTGGATGGCTTATGATCAGTCGCGTGGCTTATCCCGGCTTGGATATCGGCGATATCTGCCAGCAACTCGATGCCATGGCATCACGTTGCAGCGAATTGCTGGTCAAACCAACCACCGCTCGCGAACAATGCCTCGTTATCAATCGTGTGCTTTTTCACGAAATGGGCTTTCGAGGAAACTCGGAGCGATACACGGATCCGGATAACAGCTTCATCAATCGCGTTCTGGAGACCAAACGTGGCCTGCCGATCACTTTATCCTTGCTCTACTTGCTTATCGGTCAACGGCTTGGAACCCCCATCGAACCAATTAGCTCTCCAGGCCATTTCGTGATTGGCTGCTTCGATGAGCAAGCTCCCTTTTACATCGACCCTTTCGAAAGAGGCAAATTCCTGACGGCAGGCCAAATGCTGAAACGCATCGAAGCAATAACGCTCGCCCCGAATATCAGCCATTTAGCCCCAGCCTCCACCCACGAAACCTTGGCCAGGATCTGTCGCAACCTCACTCAACACTACTCTGAAAGTCGTGATTCCTCGATGGCGAAACTATTTCAGGGTTTCCTCCAAAAATTCAAGGAAGCCTACGAAAAACAGGCCTGACAATCCGTTCTTGCTTAATGGTGGAGCCGCCCAGCTATCGGTCCTGGTAAACGATCCTCGATAAATTTGCTCGCCCAGCCCACAGCGATCCGGTTCTTTTTTACGAATGGTCTCGTACGATTCCGAAGTCACCTACAAGCTTCGCGACCTCAATGATTGGAGATTTCCCGGAACAAGCCTCGCGGTTCTTGGATTTCCCGTTCGCCATTCTGTCAGTCCGGCAATGCACAATGCCGCAATAGCAGATCTAGCAGCAAAGGATTCCCAGTTTAGCGATTGGCGCTACTTTCGCTTCGAGGTAGAACCCGAGAAATTGCCTCAAGCTTTGCCCCAATTTTTCGAAAAGGGATTCTTTGGCCTAAATCTTACCGTACCACACAAGGAAATCGCTTTCGATCTGATCACGTCCATCGACGCTGCAGCCGTCGAGATTGGAGCAGTCAATACACTCAAACGAGGCCCCGACGGATACCATGGGTACAATACCGACGGCTACGGGCTTTTCAAGGGAATCGAAGAGGACCTGCCAGCCTCGCTCGCTGGGAGCGATATCGCGATTCTGGGAGCCGGCGGTGCCGCTCGAGCAACTGCAGTTCAAGCTCTCCAGAGCGATTGCCAATCGCTTTGTATTGTCAATCGTAGTGCCGATCGCCTCGAGAATCTGCTTAGCTACATTCAACCTATCGCTCGCGAAAAGGGCATACCCATCAAGGGGTTCAATCCCCAGGATACAGGTTTGGAATTTGCCGACCATACGCTTATCATAAATGCCACGTCTCTTGGGCTAAACTCTAGCGATCCCCTGCCAATACCCGAAGAACGCCTGCCCCAGACTGCAGCCCTGTACGACATGATCTACAATCCCCGAATAACAAAGCTGATGAGGACTGTATCCGATCGAGGGGGACGGTCAGCAAATGGGCTCTCCATGCTCGTCTACCAGGGGGTCAGGGCTTTGGAGATTTGGAGTGACCGCAAAATCGATCCTAGAACCATGAAGCAAGCAGCAAACTCCGCCCTCGCAACAAAGGCCTAGACAAGCTCAATACTTCTATCTATAAGATGCTAAGTGAACTTCAGTATATCGATCAGAAATTTCCAGCAGTTGTAGCTGCCTTCGTATTCGTTTTCGGCGCCTTGATTGGAAGTTTTATCAATGTACTTATATATCGGATACCTGCTAACAAATCCATCATTTCACCCGGCTCCACATGCACCTGTGGCCAGCCGATCAAATGGTTCGACAACATTCCCATACTTAGCTGGTTCATATTGCGAGGCAAAGCCCGCTGCTGCGGGGCGGCCTACAGTTTTCGCTACCCATTCGTAGAGCTCTTGACCGCGTGCCTCTATCTCGGCGTCTGGGGCCAACATGCCCATGCCCACGCCGCCTGTCTTTGGTTATTGGTTACGATGCTGGTGTGCGTGACCTTCATCGACTTGGATCACATGGAGATTCCAGACCGATTCTCCATAGGAATGGCCCTATGTGGTCTAGTCTTGTCAGCGGTTGTCCCTTCGCTCCATGGAGTATCCGAATCGATCTACGCCATGGCCTCCTTGAAAGGCTTGTTCGAATCCGCTATCGGTATAATGATCGGGTCCGGTATGATTCTTTGGATCGCCCTCGGCGCCGAAACCGTGTTGCGTAAAGAAGCCGTGGGATTCGGCGACGTTAAGCTCATGGGAGGAATCGGCGCCTTTCTGGGCTGGCAGGGAGCCACTTTCGCATTATTTGGCGGAGCCGTTATCGGAACCATTGTTGTTCTACTCTGGGCCTTGATTCGCGAAGCGATCATAAGACCGCTTCGCGAAGAAAAAGTCGATTCCAGCCATAGAAGTCTTATAGGACGTGAAGTACCTTTTGGGCCTATGCTAGCCTCAGGCGCTTTGATTTACACCTTGGTTCTGGAAGAACCCGTTGACCTCTACTTGTCACTGGTTTTGGAGCTGTTCAGCTGACGCTTTCTAAAATGCAGGCTCCATCGGCGGTGTGGCATTCTAGTGTTTCCGGCTCCTCGCCAAAACGCCCTCGATAAGCGGACGCCACGGACTCTGCATAGATTCTGGTAAAATCCTTTCGAGCCAGAGCCATAACCGCTCCCCCAAATCCACCGCCTGTCAAGCGGGCCCCGACTACACCTGGCATGGATCGAAGAATATCAACCAGATAGTCCAGCTCCGGAATACTGTTCTCGAAAAGATTCTTCGAACTAGCATGAGATTGGAAGAGGAGTTTCCCAGCATCCTCCGCCTTCCCTTCCTCAAGCAAATGCCTGACCGTCTCAACGCGACTAATCTCGCCAACGATGTGTTCCGCCCGCTTGGCGATCTTCTCGTCCAATGAGGGCTTGGCTCTCTCCAGAACATCCATTGACAAATCAGCCAGGCAACTAACTTCTAGGCCCAAATCGACCAAGCCATTCACGGCTGACAAACACTCTTCATACCGTTCCGAATACAAAGATTCTACCAACGCGTGCTTTTTATGCGTATTGAATATCCATATACTTAACTCATCAGCCAAAGGAATTACCGAGAAGACCATTTCACGGCAATCGATATGCACCAGGCCACCGGCTTTCCCAAAAGCGGAAACACCTTGATCTAGAATACCACAAGGCACTCCCACAAATTCATTCTCAGCCTCCTTGCACGCCACCGCTAGATCCTCAAGCCCGATCTCGAGGCCATAGCACTCGCACAAGGCTTTTCCGGAGGCCAGTTCCAGGGCCGCACTGCTGGACAGTCCAGCACCTGTTGGCAAATCCGAATCGACGTATAATTCGAAACCACCTTTCGTCGACAATCCTTTACGTATCAGGTTATTATATACACCAATTAAGTAGTTCACCCAGGAGTCTCTGCCGGCAACAGGAGAATCCGTTTCATCTAGCGAGACAAAATCAGAATAGGCGCTCGACGCGAATCGGAAAAGACGCTCTTCGACTCGTCGAATCGCGACGTAGACTCGTCGATCGATCGCCGCCCCAATAACCGGACCCAGATTGTAGTCAGTATGATTGCCGATGAATTCAACTCGTCCGGGAGCCGCCGAAATCACTGCTGGATCTCCTCCAAATACTTGGCGGAAACGCTCCTTGATTGGCTCGATGGGTTTCATTCGACAGAACTGGCAAAGAAAATCCCACAGCTAGCTTGCCAAGCTGCGGGACGGAAATTTCGCAAGAACTAGTAGGATCTAGAGCTGCTCCTTTAGCCCGGCCCCTGATTTGAACTTGATCGCTTTGCTGGCTTTGATCCTCAAGGAGGCCAATACGGCGCCCAACGCCTTCTCTGCGTCGGCCTTGGATGCAGCACCCAAATTGCTTTGAATATCTGCGATAAGTTCAGACTTAGTCATATAGCTAGGAATGTTTTACTTATAATGGTTAATGTTATAATTTGCCCCCTTGCAGGAACGGGACGAATCGAAACTTCTTAAACACTAGCGTCAAACGAAATATTTGCCTCTATTCAATTATCTTTAACAGCCTGATCCGACGTTGAAGATGGCACTTTGAATTCCTCGGGAACGACACCATCTCGCCCTGCAATGACCATATCCAAAAGCCTCTTCAAGGCCTCTAGTCTGCTCATGCCTCGCTCGGCGACCCATTGGTCGGCCCGCTTCGAAAGTTGACTTGCCATTACCTTTGCTTGAGAAGGGCTCGCGTCTCGGGACGAGAAGACTTTCTCGAGCTGCTCGATTTCTTCTTTTGTATCCATTCTCTGACGCAACTAAGCCCGCCTAGAAACTTTCACGTCGATTTGTTCTCCAACGCTGAACGAATCGAATTTATCCATAGATCGCTTTAGCATCGCCGAACCAATCAACTTGGATTTGGCTTCGATAACTCTTCTTAACTCGCCAGCCTTCCGCCCTTCGCCATCTAGTAACTCCCAAGGTCCATCACCCAAAGGGGCTTTCGAAACGGCTACGCATAGCAGCGATTTTCGCGAGGTTCCCATTGCATTCAAGCGAGCCATCACTTCTTGCCCAATGTAACAGCCTTTCTGATATGATACGGCCACTTCGCCTAATCCTGTTTCTTGCGGCAAGTCCATCTCCAAGACATCCCTCCCGACTTGGAAGCGATTGCTCTGGATTGCGGCAATAGCAACGCTTTCTGTGTTTAGAATACGGATATTTCTATTCACGAGTGAATTTAATAACCCTTGGTTCTCATTTTCATTCACGTCGAAAATGATCTCCAAATTCGGCTCTTCACTACGCCTTCCCCAAAAAGCCACGCCGAAAGGCCCAGTAGAAAAACCTTCGAGTTCAGGCCGATCGATCTTCAGGAACTCCAGTCCCAGTTCAATAGCCTCACCCCAAAGCGATATTCCAGCAGCAGGACTATCGCTCGAGCGTGTCGCCACCTCATCCATGATGATCCGCTTCTCCAGATTTTCCTGCAAAAACGAGGAAGGCGAAAAATAGCTAATTGCCCGAAATCGACTCTCGCTTTCCTTTAGGAGAAAGCTATCTGCCTTGATCTTCGCTTTCGCGTCGAGCCAAAGGCCATAGACTGAGCTTCCGTCACGCACACGAAGATCTCGTGAAAATTGGCCCTGAAGGAAATACGCAGTATCTGGACCTTCGACGGTCACATCACCGGCAGGCTGATAGAGATGAGCCTTAGATTCAGTCATAGATAGCCAGATTGGAAAGTAGCGAAAATTCGAAAATGGATATTGACAGACAAAAGAGAATTCTTAATCCTCGCGGTCAACATCAAACATTTTCCCGCTCAGCGGGATTTTGGGGTAACTAAGAAAACGAGATGGCGGGCAGCTTAGGGGTAGGCTGCCCGCCTTATTTTTGCCTATCCGCCATGTGCTGATTTCTTTTCGCAAGTACTATTCGGCGAATTCGCCATTGAAATTCGCTAAAGCCCCTCAACTATCGCGGCCGTGAAAAAGACATCCGACATCAATGTCACCCAAACAGCAAAGCTCCCTGCTCCTCGAGAACTCGTAGATGAGATTGCCAAAACGGACTCTCAATCAGAATTCATTTCCCAATCCCGACAAGAAATTCACCAGATCATCTTTGGTGATGATCATCGGTTGTTGCTCGTAGTCGGGCCTTGCTCTATCCACGATACAAATAGCGGAATGGAATATGGCCGACGCCTCGCTGCCCTCAAGGAACGAGTTAACGACCGCATTTGCTTGGTTATGCGCGTCTATTTCGAAAAACCGCGTACCTCGCTCGGCTGGAAAGGCCTGATTATGGATCCGGATCTCGACGGCTCTGAAAATATCGCCAAAGGACTGCACGTAGCCCGGAATTTTCTTCGAGATATCATAGATCTCGGAGTTCCTACCGCTACGGAACTGCTGGACCCAATCACTCCCCAATACATCGCCGATCTCGTTTCTTGGGCCGCCATTGGCGCCAGAACGACCGAATCGCAAACCCATCGGCAAATGGCTTCCGGGTTGTCTATGCCAGTTGGTTTCAAGAACGGAATGGATGGCACATGCCAGGTTGCCATCAACGCGATCAAGGCCGCTAGCGGCGTTCAAACCTTCCTGGGAATCAATACTGAGGGTCACGCTTCGGCAGTGACCACCGCGGGCAACCAGAATTGCCACGTGGTACTGAGAGGCGGAGGCGCCGGACCGAACTACGATGCCGGCAGCGTGGCCAAGGTGATGGAAGACCTGGAGAAGGCTGGTCTAAAACAGGCTATCATGATTGATTGCAGTCACGGCAATAGCAACAAGCAACCGGAACGTCAGCCTGAAGTCCTCGACGCCATTATCTCTCAGGTCGAACAAGGGAACGAAGCCATCATCGGCACAATGATAGAGAGCAACCTCGAAGCGGGTAACCAGAAGTTTCCCGCTCCTTTGGAGACCTTGAAACGAGGAGTTTCCATAACAGATGGGTGTATCGACTGGGACACGACGGAAGCTTCTATATTGAATGCCTACGATCGCCTCGCTTCTCGGTTCACGTCTGCATAGAGAAAGTATAGTAAAGTCTCGATTCAATAATGGTAGAGCTGTTTAGGAACAAACAGCTCTACCTATCGGAAATAATCATACCACATTAACTGCTTTTCCAAGGGCTATAAGCCGCCGAAATTTCCACGCCTGAGCCTTCCTTTTTGATCGCCTGGGCCCGACTGCCTAAGCTAGAACCAAACTCATCCGCTTATGAAAGATCCCATTCATGTTGCCGTGACCGGCGCAGCCGGCCAAATCGGTTATTCGCTACTTTTCCGCATAGCCTCCGGACAGTTGCTCGGTCCTGATCAGCCGGTTGTCCTCAGGCTAATCGAAATCGAGCCAGGCATGAAAGCTCTGGAGGGAGTAGTGATGGAGCTGCAGGACTGCGCGTTTCCGCTTCTCAAAGGCATTGTTCCCACCACCGATCTCAATGAGGGCTTCAGCAAAGCGAGCTGGGCGCTACTCGTGGGAAGCGTTCCCCGAAAAGCCGGAATGGAGAGAAAGGATTTGCTGGGAATCAACGGTAAGATCTTCACCAGCCAAGGGAAAGCCATCCAGGAAAATGCCGCTTCCGATATTCGAACACTCGTCGTCGGCAACCCCTGCAACACCAATTGCCTGATCGCCATGAATAACGCTCAGGACATTCCCAAGGACCGCTGGTTCGCCATGACCCGTCTCGATGAAAATCGAGCCAAGACCCAGCTGGCGATCAAAGCTGATGTCGATGTCGATGCGGTCAAGAATCTCGCCATCTGGGGGAATCACTCTTCCACGATGTACCCAAACTATTTTGACGCTACGATTAACGGCAGTCCCGTGCCTCATGTCATTACCGACGAAGCCTGGTACACGGAAACCTTTATCCCCACCGTTCAGCAACGAGGTGCAGCCATAATCAAAGCTCGCGGCCTCTCTTCTGCAGCCTCAGCTGCGAATGCGGCCATCGACACCGTTCGGTCCCTCGTAAATCCATCGCCGAGCGACGATTGCTTTAGTGTCGCTATCCACTCGAATGGAGAATACGGCATTGAACCCGGCCTAATCTATTCGTATCCGATGAGCAATGACGGATCAGGTCCAACAATCATCGAAGAATTGGAAATCAATGATTTCAGCAGGGAGAAAATCACCGCCACCGAAAACGAGCTCAAAGAAGAGAAGTCTATGGTGATCAGCCTGCTCCCATAGGCTCTCTTAGTTTCTTCGGTGGAACGCGATGCCCCCGGTGCGTTCTTGATACATGAATATGGGGTAAATCGCCCTTTCTCCCCAACTTAATCATAATTCCCTCGGCGGCATCTCTTTGACATGCAAATCCCGCTGCGGGAATGGAATTTCGATGTTATGCTCCTTAAAGGTATCCCAAATGCCTAAATACAGGTCGCTACGCACATTGTTCACGCCAGCTGAGGGATCTCGTATCCAAATTCTGAGCTCGAAATCGACACCGCTATCACCAAACCCCATGAGTCGCACAACAGGCCCGGGTTTATCTAGAACGCGCGGATGTTCTTCCGCGGATTCGAGAACCAGCTTCATAACCTGTCTCGGATCGGAATCGTAAGAAGTTCCAAAAGGGATCTTCAGTCGTACTTTTTCATCGCTGAATGACCAATTGACCACCTTTTCAGTAATCATCATTTCGTTGGGAATTAAGTGCTCGGTACCATCTCGCGTGATGACTGAAGTATAGCGGGCGCCCAAGGTGTTGATCCACCCATAGGTCTGGTCGACCTCGATAACATCACCAGGCTTGATCGAACGATCTCCCAATAGAATGACGCCACTGATCAGATTGGAGATCACTTTCTGAAAACCGAAACCCAAACCTAAACCGATTGCACCCCCAAGAAACGCGAATGCAGACAGGTTCACTCCCATCGAACTGATGGCAAGCATGATGGCGGCCACCGCCACCACCAGCTTGATCAATTTCAGAGCGAGCACTTGGAGCGCTGGCGATACGCTTTGCATCCTTTTAACTTTCGATTCAGATGCCCGGACGAGCCATCCAGTCAGGGGGATTAAAATCAGTATAGCGACCAACCCCTTCAGAAGCGTTAGAACGGTTACCTGAGTCTCTATTCCTTCTGAGATAGGAAACAACCGTATCCCATTCAGTCCCTCGCTAATGACACTCCAGACACCAAGAAGATTAAGGATGAGCGCCATGGCCAACACGAAGAATAAGGTCTTGAAGTAGATCTGCTGCTTAATCCGGCGGGGCAAAGCTCCAGATACCAGCCACAAAGTAGCAATACTAGCTAAGGCCCGTACCAGAATGTAGTTCGGGCCTTCGACAAGTCCAACCCCCGCATCACTCGCCAACGCTGCGGCGGCATCCAAGTAAAGGGAAACCGCCCAAAGCAAGCCCACCAAAAGCAGTCGAAACAGGTTATCACTCGCCCAATCGACCGAATCCTCAACCCAGTCATCCCGCTCCTCGATCGCCTCCGTCAGCCGCATGAGAAGCGGCTTCAGCCCTAGCTTAATGACATAGGCCAGCAGAAAGGCCCCGGCAATACTTCCAACTTGGACCAGCAGATCCTCGCCTACAAACACCTGCATAAAAGAATCCCACCTAGGAGCGAGCGTGTCCGTCCACAGCTTATTGAGCCACTCGCTGAAGTTGGCGGCGAAAAGGAAAACGAACGATGAAAACATGGCATAAGCCTTAAGGCACCCTGATTTCGCATTCAACTTGATTTATCGAGCACTTAAGCCAATAAACCCTATCTGTTCTTTTATTTGCCACAATTACGCATCACTAAACGTAACCGCCAAATCCGAGCTGGAGAGCCTTTCGCTCTTCACTAGTTTCAATTCACCATTCGCGAGCTAAACTCGCTCATGGGGGTGTTCCGGATTCGACCTTAAGTTGGAACGTCTAGCTGCATGTCGAGGATGATGGTTGGCCTCGTTAAAATATCCATCGCACCTATAAATGGCACAACTGAAGAAATGCCTCTAGCTGCATAAGCCAGCTACGTCCCTCCCATTGATACTCGCTAGATAGGAGGGGCGTCGACCAGCGAGCATAGCTTGGGCGGCCGCCCGTTACGCCCAAGCCGTACTTCATCAGCGGGCTGGCTGATTCGAGCAGCGCGGTTTCGTCGCGGCTGAATCGGCGAGATCAAAAACGAGAACAAACATGTAGACGCTTTTCGAGAAGGCTTAGGGGACGCGGGTTCGACTCCCGCCACCTCCACCATGATAATCAGATAGCAATTAGACTAGTATTTCGTCCAATTTTTGAAACGATTGCGATTGACACGATTCGATCAGGTAGCGTTCGTTCACGCGATGAAATCGTTCAATTCTTTTACATATCTTCTCATCGCCTCGTTTGTCCTTCTAATCGCGGGCTGCGCGAATCCAGCGGATAAAACTGAAGATGCTAAAGTTGCTGAAGCCGTAGATGCAGTGAGATCTGTGGTAGATGCCAAATTGTATACGATTTCTGGTGACTCTTCGATTTCGTTCATCGGATCGAAAGTTACAGGCAGCCATGATGGGGGATTTAAGGATTTTTCTGGGACGATCGCGGTTGCCAATGGAATGATTGCCCCGTCGAGCCAAATAAAGATTCAGATGGAGTCCCTTTGGTCGGATAGCAATCGGCTTACGGGCCATTTAAAGAATTCCGATTTCTTTGATGTCCCAAATTTTCCGACTGCGGAATTCGTCGTTACTTCGCTGAGCGAAAATGGAGAGCTTACTGGCAATTTGACCATGCGTGGTGTTACTAATAATATTACCTTTCCAGCCGAAATCAACGTTTCTGATAGCTCGGTCGCCCTCAAGGCGGAGTTCGATATCAAGCGCTTCGATTGGGGGATTGCCTACAAAGGGAAAGTGGACGATCTCATCCGCGACAAAGTGGTGATCAAGCTGGATGTCACGGCTTCCACGGATGCCTAGCTAAGGCTAGGGATAGATGAGCCAAAATTGACGTTTTCTGGCTGTTTTTGGTCAAAAATCGGAGAGTAGCACTTTGGGATCATAGGAGGCTAAATCCTAATCAATAACAGTGCCTCCTGATTAACGGGAGGCGCATTCTGAGCCCAAATTTTTTGAGAAGAAGCTGTGGCTTTATTCATAGACTGAGGGAGCCCAGATTCCTCTGAAAGGACTTGGGTTTTCTTTGGTCCATTCCGAAAATTCCATAGTCAGCACAGCCTTTTTGAAATCAGACCGCTGGGTGAAGGCATCAACAGCCACTTTGAAATCGGGATTGATTGCAGCAACTTTCAACCACTTCCAGAATGGTAGCCTACTAGCTGCCATCGCCAGACTGAAATCATAGGCAGAGTCATCGATGAGACCGTTGTGATACTGGAAAAAGACGTCCTCGAGCCTCACCATTCTCGCAGTCTCATAAAGTCTGACCTGATTCCAATCATCCTTCGATAGTGAGTCAAAGTCGCCATCCTCGAGAGCCTTGTGGAGCATGCTAGTGAACTGCCTATTCTGCGCAAACATAGCATATTCATTGATGATGCTAAGCGTTCGCTCTTGTCTTATTTGAGACAGGGCTATGGTGGAATTCTGCCTTAGCTCTACAATTAAAAACACAAGACCTGCGAGAACGGCAAAATTTCCGCAAGCTGTTGTGATAGTCAGGATCGTACTATGTTTCATGGTACGACAATTAGAGTAGCCTCGACCAAAGACGACAAGGGCATTGCGTAGAGTGATTTAAGAATGATCGACGAGGATTTTCTTGATAAAAGCAAACTTTGGGATGAGCTATTAGCGTAGCCATTTTTTCGAGGGCAATGTAGCGTGAATCCAAAGAGTTTGGATATTCGTAAGATACAGATTGATGTCTTCAATTCGTACAAAGGGTTTTTTATCGTCCTGCCTTGTTTTTGCCGCGTCCCTTTGGGCTCATGACGAACACGAGCTGTTCTTCGGAGTTGAAGATAAAGGAGGCGTAAACCTGAACGCAATTGGGCACGAGGGCTTCCGCATGAAAGTCCAGTCCAGCGAAGATGGGGTTGAGTGGCTAGACTTTGGTAGTATCGACCCGCTCTCCGGATTTAATCATCAGCGGCTTAGTGAGCTCGAAGCGAATGTACCCAATCTTTTTCGTCTCATTTACCCAAAAATTTCACCTTATGTCGGAGCTTACGAGATGATCGGTACAGTCCAGTTTGACGGCGAAGTTGGGGCGGCTCAAGTGGCGCTCTCTGGCGAGCGAGAGATTGCTTCGAACGGGCTTCCGAACCACGCTACAGGAGTTTTTCCTAACTCGCAGAATCCGAATCGAATTTCATCCCAGGATTTCAACTTTAGTTTTCCGCTGTTTCCGTCAAAAAACAGTAGCCCCACTTACTATAATGTGCCTCAAGCATTCGGGATAACTCGAGAAGGGGTTATACTAGATCCCTTCGCGAATGAGTATTACCAAAACAATCGCCAATCTGGCTGGCAACTGGCTGCTTTGGTGCACGATTTAGGTTTTGATGACGCGTCTGCCCATGTTCAGCCCGATGGCACCTACCACTATCATGGCGTTCCCAAAGATCTTATCACAACTGACCTATCCCCAGAGCTCATTGGTTTCGCGGGCGACGGCTTTCCGATTTACGGACCATTCGGGTATTCAGACCCATTGGACTCTGCGAGCGAAGTGGTGGAGCTGGCTTCTTCTTGGCAATTGAGATCAGGAGCACGATCGAGCGGCCCCGGAGGATTTTACGACGGTACCTACGTCGAGGACTACGAGTTTATTCAAGGGTCGGGAGATCTGGATGAATGCAATGGGCGCTTCGGCGTCACCCATGAATATCCATCGGGCACTTACTATTATGTGGTTATCAATGAATGGCCGTATATGGGGCGCTGCTTCTGGGGAGATATTGCTGAGTCATTTGAAAGGAGCGGAGGACCTCCACCAAGATGATGGCACTATGAAACGAAAGCTAGTTATCTCTTTTCTTTTATCCGAAAAAATATGCGATCAAAGCTATTTGGAAGTTCATCGCTTGTTTCGGTGATATCGCCTTGCGATGGGATCCCGGCTTTCAACACAGACCAATCTTCGAGATTTATAGAACTCTCCACATCATAGAGACTGGCGAATCGAGATTCCCATTTCAGATAAAAGTCCAAGCGATTAAGGTTTAGATTAAACTCCTTAAGCTTCGGTGCTTTCTCCGGAATTAGAATGGGGAAAAAATCGAAGCCCTGCTCATCAAAATAGACCAAGCGATTCGGATTGGTCGCCTCGATGGTTTGTTTGAGCGAATCAGAAATTCGGCCTGGACGATGTCGCACCGCCAGCCAAACAAGAAACGTCTCCGCGATATCTTCTCTTTTGGGGTTATCCCGTGCATAGGTAGAAATAAAGTCAGGGTCAGAGTTTTGAGCAGCTATCCACCCCTCGGACTCAGCATGATCCGCATCCAATGATGTATGGGAAGCTTCATGAACCAAAGTTTCCTCCAGAATTCCATCGGAGATATAATCGTCCGCCTGCTCTGTATGAATAAGCAGGTTGTTATTCCCGCCACCAAAAGGGTTAGTTCCTTTGTGTATCCAAACGGTCTCGACATCTTTCAAGAGCACATTTGGCAAACGACCGATCACTGGAGCGAAACGAAGCGCTTCCATTCGAGCAGCTTCAACGGTTTCAAACTCCGGATTGACCTGTATTTCAATGGACTTGGCCCCGAGGTAGCTGGCATTAAACAGAAAGGCATGATAAGTGACAAATGCCGCTGGCCGACGGTCAAACATCAGGCGATTCCCCTGCCCTGCATCTTCCAAATCGAGATAGGTGGTCGGGTCACTAGGCAGAATAATATCAGGATCTAGGAAAATAGTCCCTGCGAACGGCGGAGCTGCTGAAATCGACAAACAGCTGAAAACCAGGCAAGGCAGAATTTGGGTGGGGTTTTTCAGCTTGAACTTCCATTTATATAACAAAGTGGCCCTGGCGAAACAATTTTTTCTGGGGGTAGTGGATACTCTCAACCCGTCTTGTGATGGGGAAAACAGCACTTTTATGGATTATAACCTAATTCAGAAAACACCTAAAATGGGCCAAAAATTGCATAAAATGAGCCAAAATTGACGTTTTTTGGCTGTTTTTGGGCTAAAGTGGCCTGTTTTTGAGATAAAATGAAAATGGCCCATCAGGATGATAGGAGGCCAAATCCTAATCAGTAACGGTGCCTCCTGATTTACGGGAGGCGCCATTTGGGCAGCAATTTTTTCTGGGGGCAGTGGATGAATACTAATGCAGAGCATTACCCTTCGAATAACCCCCGCCCCCGCCTAGCTCAATCCCACCAAGTAAAGGAGTTATTCTCGACTTTTTGGTGCTTGACTATATACCCCCATAGGGTATTTATCGAAATGATGGTATTTAGATATAGTCTAAGCATAGCCCTTGTTAGCTTTGCTATGGTCACGTTATCTTCAAACGCTAGACCTATCTCTTATGTTGGCGGGACAACCTTCATGCAGACTAATAATTGGGAAAAGAACCGTCTTCACTATCACTACACTCACGATGTAAATAATTCTTTTGGTATGGTTTTAGAGTATGAGGACGATACCAATAGGCAAAATTTGAACGGGCAATGGAATCATCTATTTGCACGGTCAAATACTAGAACCTCACAAGCCAACCTGTATCTTAAATCGCAATTGGGGATAGCAAAAAAAGGGGGTCGATATGCACCAAACACCGAAGTTGGTTTAGCTGGCGACTGGGAAACTAGGAAGTTTTTCACCAGTTATGCCGTGACTGGGAGGTATGCAAACGGTATCGATGACGGGTCATTTCACCAAAAAGGAAGAGTAGGAATTGCACCTTACGTTGCTGGCTATGGGGAGCTCCACACGTGGCTTATGCTCCAATTAGAGCACCATCCTGAATCTTTCAATAACGATGAAAAAGTCATTTTGACGCCACTCGTTAGATTATTCAAAGGAGATTACCTAGTAGAATTGGGAATAAACAATAATGGTGGTCCACTATTGAATTGGACCGCTAGGTTTTGAGAAAATATATTATGAAATACGTAAATGTTATATTACTTATCGTCTCGGTATCATTGCCGAATGTCTGGTCTAACTCCGTAGAAGCATCTAAATACGGAGAAATAATTACTGCGCATGTAAAAGGCATGGTTTGCGATTTCTGTGCACGTGGTTTAGAGAAAGTCTTCAAGAGTGAGAAAGCGGTATCCAAAATATCCGTTAACCTAAATGACAGCGTAGTAAGTATTAGAATGAAGCCTGATAAAAACTTGCCTGATAAAAGAATCAAAGAGCTAATATTGAAAAATGGTTATAGCGTAGAAAAGATAACTCGTGGTGATGCAAAGTCTGAAACCAAGACTTGATGAAAAAAATCATTGATTTCTTTTTGCTCTTTAGCTCGACAAGTACGTTGATATGCTGTGCGTTGCCCGCGTTGCTGATAAGCATGGGTGCGGGAAGTACCATGGCTTTTATATCAGGTCACGTACCTGGTTTTATTTGGCTTTCACAAAATAAAGTCTACCTCTTTATTTTTGCAGGTATCATGTTGGCGGCTGGCGGTATGCTACAAGTTAGGACTCGGAATCATGGGTGCCCCCTCGATGGCAGCCAAGCGGTATCCTGCCAAGCATCGAAGTCTTGGAGTAAGTATATCTATTTTATTTCATTGATGATCTATTCAATCGGAGGCTTTTTTGCCTTTATAGCACCAATATTAATATGAGTAAGTCAAAGACCTGCTGTAATTTTACACATCCAGATCATTCATCAGAGTTCAGTCGCCTAAATCGTATGTCTGGACAAATAGATGGCATTAAAAAAATGATAGAGGACAAAAGATACTGCGTTGAAATCTTAACTCAGCTTAAGGCAGTTCAGTCCGCAGCCAGAGCTGTGGAGGGTAACATACTCAAGAGGCACATTGAGGCATGCGTTAAAGATGCCTTTGTTGGCAAAAATGCATCTGATCGGGATGAGAAAATAAATGAACTCTTAAAGTTATTTAAGAAATCTTAATTCCTATTTTTTATTACACCAAGGAACGTGCCTAATGGAGCGTTAATCATTTCCTGCTCGGGGGATGGATTTCCGTAGGGCAATCACCCGATTTGTAAGGTATACTTGTACCGATCATATCGGAAGCCCCAGAAATAAAGGAGAGTATCGCTGACGCGGTTTAGGAGTACGCAAACAAGAAGCACCAAGATCAGGACTCAGTCTTTGACTTCTGATTCCAGGGCATTTTGGCGAGAGCCATGCCCATTCCGCAAGTATCGGTCACTCCTGCAAAGACTAAACCAGCCCCGATAAAGCCTGATAGAGCATACCATGCTGGAGCTACGGCAGATCCTAAGACTATCCCGAAAATAACCATTGCCCCAGCAGCTAGCCTAGGTATGCCATCAAAACACTAATCTAATCGCGATCCACTAAAGCTGATTTTCCGCGGACCACTAAACTCTCCCCCGATGTTATCCCCATCGATAACAGCGTTGAGATTAAAAGAATAACCACTAGTTGTAAAAATTGCAGTTACCGAGCCATCAGATTCGAGGACTACGTTTTTGAGTGGTGACCCGCCTCTTGGAAAAACAATCACACCCGAAAATCCTTCCCCCTCTTCATTGAGCCGTAGTTCTGGACTCATTCTCGCCCCGTTCATTGGGTTAACAAAATTAATTAGGAAATTGCCGCCGAGCGGTTCTTCATCCGCTTCGGGGATTTGGGCTGATTGAGTCTCGGCTACTTTCGGTACAGTCTGACAGCCAGCAAATATGATGCAACTGAGGGCGAGTAGTGTGGGAAGTGATTTCATGGTATAACTGAAGCAGAAATCGCCCCATAGGACGACAATTTTTTCGGGGGAAGTGGATGAATACTAATGCAGAGCATTACCCCTCGAATAACTCCCGCCACCTCCACCAGTAGTTACCAAGAGTTTTGTTTTTTCTCTGATAGCTATACCTACTAGTTTCTACACTCAACGAGAGTATTTCAGCCTACCCTCGTCAGCACAGTTTTCAGTGCTTTTCTTGGAACAAACGCATAGTCTAGATGACTAACGGATTGCATTAGGGGTTATCGCCTTTGGATACGCTCACAGAGCGATCCTTAGGCAACATACAGAGAAGACAAATGAGAGCGGCCTGTGGGAGGGTCGCTCTCTCTTTTGTCATTCCTCTCCTAGCTCTTTGCGGAGTTCCTTAATGCGTTTAATTGTCTCAAGCTTCTCCCTCTCCACCTTCAAAGCAGCTAAACTTTGATCATCAAAATTGATTGTCCTCCAAATATAGATGAGGCTGAGAATGAGAGGTAGAAGAAGCACAAGGAAGATCGGTTGAACTTCTCCATTCATCTTTATCCAACGTACCTCAAGGAACATCAGAAAGAGTGACGCTAACGCATTTATACTAATTAAAACGATGCCGTATCTCCTCATGCGGCTACGGTATAATCGTTTACCGTTCCCACCAACATAAAAATAATTTCGGCCATAGGGAATGGGTTTCCGTGGGGCAATCACCGTATTCATGTGCTATAATAATAGCATAGATGGAAGCACCCAGAGATGCTGTGAGGGTAATGGTCGCGATCCTCGGTTGATGACTGTTGTTGAGTTATTGATGTTAACTCCCGTCGGACTTTATCCCCTGCTTTTAGGTCCTCCTAACACGGCCCATCCTATGCCTGTGAGTACTGAATCCGTAAATATGTAAGGAGTGAACTCATCGTCAGTTGTAAGGTGGTCGCAAATGCTCCGATCATGGCAGCAAACCCGACTGCCGCCATCGCCGCGCCCCGAATGAATGGATAGATCTTCATAATGAACGAAATCTGCCAATATCGCCGAAGCGAGGCAAACGCGCTGTTCGCTATCTATCGGATTTCTCCAAATAGGAACAACACGGTTGCATCGAAGCGATGATCCCGTCTAGCAATATTTATCATGAAGATAGCCCTCCTTCTTCACCTCTCTCTATCCCTCCTTCTCTCAACCTCTCTATCAGCTATCGACATCGATCAATCGCAGGTCGACTCAAGCGATGGTTTCGCTGTTCAGACGTCAGACGATACCTTGCGGATCCAATGGGACAGCCCCGAGGGGAAGGCGTTTATGGAGATGCAATTCATTCCGCGAAACGGCAATACCCCGGCCGCTCCACTCATTCGCACCGTCGGCGTCGATTCTCAAGCCGCTCTGGAAGGTCTCGACCCGAACTACCTCTTCTGGGTAGGCGAACGCGACCTCGAGAAACGCTCGGGTTGGTCCATTTTCTTCGACCGCGTACCGACGCGTCCCTACACCGTGGAAAAAGGCTATCTGATCCCGGAAAACGTTCATGTATCTACTTCTGGGGGACGGGCGACTATTGAACTCGATGGACTCAGCAGCGAACGCTTCTCTGGCTCCCTCGCCTTCACCGTTTACCACGGCAGTCCCTTTATTCACATGGAAGCTCGGGTAGCCACCGGGCGCGACGCCACCGCCTTTCTTTATCACGTCGGTTTGGCCAAACCGGAAACCGACGGACATCAGCTCCACTGGATCGATGCGCTCGGAAAGCCTAAGACAGCTGCCACTAAAGACGAAACCGCTCGCGTCTATAAAACGCGCTATCGCTCCATGGCACTGGCTTCCGAAACGGGCTCAGTCGCAATATCGCCTTTCCCGCACCAGTACCTCTACCCACTCGATTTCGCGGAAAACTACGGTTACAATTGGGCAGGCGACGAATACCTGGATATGATCGATGGATTCGCTTGGGGCGTACGCCAACCGCCCATCGGCGACCGTCGCTACGTTCCCTGGGTCAACGCCCCTCCCGGCACCCAGCAAAAGCTGGGCGTTTTGCTTTTCGTATCCAATCAATCAGGAGCTAAAAATCTAGAAACGGTCCAGCGCTATACCCGCTCCGATTCCTTCAAACCGCTACCCGGTTACAAAACCTTTACCAGCCACTACCACGTCGAACACAGCCTCGATTATATAGCGAAGCAAGCCGAGCAAAATACCACTGGCATTCCCGATGGCTTGGAGAATCCCGAGTTCGTGGATGCGTTCAAGAGCATGGGCGTCGACATCGTCCACCTCGCGGAGTTCCACAAGGGGGCCACCCGCACCATGCCCACGATGCGGCGCCTGAAGCAGCTCAAGGTCATGCATGACGAGTGCGCCCGCCTCTCCCAAGACGGCTTTCTCCTCCTCCCCGGAGAGGAGCCCAACGTCCACCTCGGTGGCCACTGGATTAGCTTCTTTCCCAAGCCCATCAACTGGGTACTGATCCGCCCGGAAGACGAGCCCTTCGTTCAGGAAATCGACGGCTACGGCACCGTCTATCATGTCGGCAGTCCGGAGGACGTGCATGAATTACTCAAACGCGAAAACGGTCTCGCCTGGACCGCTCACGCTCGCGTCAAAGGCTCAACCGGTTTCCCCGACACCTACAAGGAAACCCCGTTCTTCAAGAGCGATCGCTTTCTTGGCGCCGCCTGGAAAGCCATGCCAGCGGACTATTCCCGCAAGGACCTCGGTTGGCGGGTCAGCGGACTTCTAGACGACATGTCGAATTGGGGACATCGCAAGTACATGCTTGGCGAAGTCGACATCTTTAAAATATTCAAAGACTATGAGCTCTTCGGCACCATGAACATCAACTATCTCAAGCTCGATTCGGTTCCCGAGTACCAGGACGGCTGGCAGCCCGTTCTCGACGCGCTGAGCCGGGGGGAGTTCTTCCTCACCACCGGGGAAATACTGATCCCGGAATTTTCGATCAATGGTCGAGAAAGCGGGCAAGCCTTGAAGCAATTGGCTAAGCCTTCAAAGGCTCGCCTTAAAGTCGGCATCGAATGGACCTATCCCCTCTCTCGTATGGTAGTCGTATCGGGCGATGGAAAAATGATCTACCGAGATCGTATAGAGATGTCAGATACACAGGAATTCGGCGAGCGCGACATCGACCTCAAAGTCGATTTGAGCGGTCGAAACTGGTTGCGCGTTGAAATTTGGGACATTGCCAACAATGGCGCGTTCACCCAACCGATTTGGATCGAGTAAGCGCCAACAGGTAACTCAAACGTTTCGTAAACTGCCCGCTGGGCTCAAGAACGCAAAGTACGCGAAGGCAGAGGCATTGAGAAATGGGAGCTTTATGACCTCAATGATGATCGCACGGAGCTTAGGAACCTCGCCCAAACAGGAAATCAGCGCCTCGAAGCAATGGCCGCTGCCTGGCATGCATGGTCGCTGAAGGATAAGGTTTATCCCAAGCCAAACGCTAAGAAAAAATAAGAGAAGGAAATTAGGGGCTTAGGACCCGGATAGTATAACCCATAGCCCAACCAAGGCAGATGCTAGACGTTACCTTTTCTCATTTCTTCGACGGCGTGGTTTGCCGCACGGGCGGTGAGTGCCATGTAGGTTAAGGAGGGATTTTGAGTGGAGGTGGAGGTCATACAGGCCCCGTCCGTGACAAATACATTCTTACAAGCGTGCAGTTGATTCCATTTGTTTAGTAGGGATGTCTTCGGGTCCTTGCCCATTCGCACTCCACCCATTTCATGGATATCGATTCCAGGGGCCTGGTGCTTGTGCGTGGTTTTTATATTCGTGAAACCGGCAGCGGTAAACATTTCGGAAAGCTGCTCCAGCGAATCGATTTCCATCTTGAGATCGTTGTCGTCGTATTCGATATCGATATTGAGAAGCGGCATTCCCCAACTATCTGTTTTATTAGCTTCCAGACTCACGGTGTTGCTTTCTTTGGGAATCGTTTCACCCATCATGTGAGCCCCCACGTGCCAACCGCCCAACTTCGGATTTAGAAGGCTTTCCTTTAGATCTACGCCAATACCGGAGCGGTTGCTAGACAGATTTCGCCTGGCCGAAAAGCCAGTCGCGTATCCCCGGAGGAAATCAGTTTCCTGCCGGAACATATTTCGGAATCGAGGGATATAAGTGGATCCCGGACGACTGCCGAAAGTCGCAAACTCAGGCAAGCCGTCGAACTCGGCGCGGATCGTCGTGTTGTAGTTGTGAAACGCGACAAACTTGCCAAGCAGTCCATTGTCATTCCCCAAACCAATCGGGAAACGTTTCGAAACAGAATTCATTAGGATGAGATTGGTGTTCAGGGCGGAGGCATTGACGAAAATGATCTTCGCGTAATATTCGATGGCTTCCTTACTCTGGCTATCGATGACCCGGACTCCGGTCGCCCTTCCCTTCTCTTCATCATAAATAACGGAATGGACCACCGAATGCGGTCTCAGCGTCAGGTTTCCGGTTTTCTCCGCCCAGGGCAAGGTGGAGGAATTGCTGCTGAAATATCCACCGAATGGACAGCCGCGCCGACACAGTTTTCGGCTCAGGCATTGAGAGCGACCTTGGGCGAGCTGCGTTGGCGTCGACTTCGTCAAATTAGCGAAACGGGAGGCGATCAAGTGACGCCCTTCGAACTTCTCTTGCAGCGATTTGCGGAAGTGGTCCTCTACCGCATTAAGTGGATTCGGAGGTAGAAACTCGCCATCCGGCAGTTCCTCGAGCCCATCACGGTTTCCGGAAATTCCGGCAAATTTCTCCACGTGACTGTACCAGGGTGCAATGTCCTTGTAGCGAATAGGCCAATCGATAGCAAAGCCATCCCTGGCAGGACCGTCGAAATCGTATTGGCTCCAACGTTGTGTTTGTCGGGCCCAAAGAAGTGAGCGGCCGCCCACCTGATAACCGCGAATCCAATCGAAAGGTTTTTTCTGAACATAGGGATGCTCGTTGTCCTTGACGAAGAAATGATCGGAGTCCTCTTGCCACGCATTTGCCCGGCTGAGGATCGGATTGGCTTCGCGTGCAGCGTTAGACATATCACCGCGATGTTCAAATTCGTAGGGCATTTTATTGGCGGTAGGATAGTCCACGATGTGCTTCACGTCACGACCCCGTTCGAGAACCAACGTTTTTAGCCCCTTCTCCGTCAACTCTTTGGCTGCCCAGCCGCCGCTGATTCCGGAACCGATAACAATGGCGTCGTAGCTGCGTTGATTAACGCTGCCTAAATTCGTGTTAGCCATCAAATTTCCCTCCTAGTTTTCTCGCAGGATAGTAACCATCGTAAGGGTCCGGTATCATTTTGTGAGGAAGCAGTTCAGTCATCACGTAATTGGATTCAAGATACCCCTGAATCGTTCGGCTCTTAGTGATCTTTATAAATGCTTGCAGCTCTGGATTGGCGTCGGATTTTTTGTTCACGCTATTGAGCGCCTCAACTCGGGTATCGGTGTCGCACAAAGCAAAGGACTGACCGAAGTATTTTTCGGTAAAGACATCCAAGTTATGCAGGCCTGAGTAAAAGGCTGTCTGGTCCTTTTCACTGTGACAGTCGTTTACCATAAGCAAAACAAAATGGTCCACTTTTAGCTCTTTTGCCCCTGGAGTATCAGTCTTCGGTATCAGCGTATCGACTACCATTTGCAATAGACGCTCCTGCTTGGGCCCAAACGTAACATTTATTGGAGTGGATAGACTGGAATTCTGCCCAAACAGTGAGTGGTTGAGGAGGATCATTCCTCCTGAGAGCAAGGCAGTTTTCTTAATGGCTTCTCGACGGTTCATAAGCCTAGAGGCTGTCCAAATACTAGGATTCTCTCTGGTTTTCATATTGTTTTCTTCAATGCGTTTTCGACTCCGAGGGTAGTCACCGTGGCGGTTCCATAATCGTAGATGGACTCACCAAGATTTGCTCTTGCCAGAGAAACGCGAACGTGATCGCAATTGTTATGCTTAAAAAGAGCAATCGTTACAGCGAGAAGTTGATTTTCCACTTTGTTGAGTAAAGATATTGTTCGGTTCATCACAACCATCTGTATTTAGAGGATAGTGTCCATCTCCTCATACCCCTCCTTTTTTGTAGTCTAATAGTTGTTACAGTTTTAGCTCATAAAGACCACTCAGCTGAAAACTAAATTTAATGAAGCGGTACTTTTTTTTTGGCCATTTTTATCCTCTTACTCTCCTTTAGGTTTATTATATAGCTTTTATAGGAGTCCATGACGACGGGATATGGTGTGGACCAGTACTGAGAATCATACATATCAAGGCTATCGACGTGCCAGATACTACCATCGTCTGTTTTAAGAATTTCCCCATCCGCGGACTTTTTAACAACATTACCATAGAATCCATCCAATGGTAAAAAAACACCACTCACCCTATGAACGTTTACTTTAAGTTCACCTTGATAGAGAACTCCATTTCTCGGAAGGGTTTCTTCCCATTTGCTTACGTTTTCAGAATCTAGAATAGGAGCTGGCTGATTAAAAGTAATTACAATTTCTTGCGATTGAAGTGCAAGGACAGGTGAGTCCATTACCCAGATGGATCCCATCAGAAGTTTTATGATGCCGTCTTCAACTTCAGCAACGGTATCCGTGTAGAATGAAACTTTTTTTAGTTCGCTCTCTCCAAAGGTCGTGAGAGCAAAAATCGCGGAGCAGAGCAATGCTTTTGGAAGGTACCAAAAATTTCCAGTTATTCTAGATTTTTCTCGGACGGCGGACAATTTTGTTAGGGTTAGTTGATGCTCTCTACCCATCTTGTGAAAGGGAAAACAGCAATTTTATGGGTTATTAGCTAGGATAGAAATTACCGAAAAATGGTATAAAATGTGGCAACATTGACGTTTTTATGCTAATTTTCGGCAATAGCCGCATAACAGGTTTTAGGCGAAAATTGAAAGCATAAACCTGGGCCGAAACTCAATCGTCAATAGACTGGAGGACCAGACGTCGAAACTTGGCTTTGGTCGAATCTGGTTTATTGGTCAGTCTAGTCTGCTTGAGAATTATGCCGAGGATTTCTTCTTTTGGGTCCGCGAAATATTGAGAGTTGAAATAGCCACCCCAGCTAAAGCTTCCCTCGCTGCCCAGGCCTCCCAATGCCACACTATTTTCGTTTGTAACACCGAAGGCTAGCCCATGGGCCAATGCACCCTGGCCCATTTCGATCTGCGCAGCACTCATCGTAGCTACGGTAGTCCTACTAAGGAAACGCGTTCCGTTCAACTCACCCCCGTTCAGAATCATCTGCATGAAAGTTGCGTAATCAAGGGCAGTACTCGATAATCCCGCACCACCACTAAAATATGTTTTCGCACCTTTAACTGGGAAGTCCGCGTCATAGTAACCAGGATTACCTTGATATTTTAGCCATTCGCCACTTTTATTTGTGTATGGGGTCACGAGTCGCTCCCCTTTTTCTTTGGGTAAGTAGAAAAAAGTATCTTCCATCCCGAGTGGCTCAAAAAGCCTCTCTTGCATAAATGAGTCCAGCCTCATCCCTGACACGATTTCGATCAAATATCCAATTACATCTATTCCCAAAGAGTAGCGGTATTTTTCACCAGGTTCAAATACTAGAGGGAGTTCTGAGAGACGCTTTATATTTTCCGAAAGTCGATCGGGCTCTGTTGACCAAGCATCAATGATGCCTGCTTGCTTATAAATCATCCTGATTCCTTTGTTTGGGTCTATTAGCCCGTATCCTATGCCAGAGCTATGCGTAAGTAGCTGCCGGATTGTAATTTCTTTCTTAGCAGGAATTGATGTATATGTCCCAGTGTTCTCATTAAACGTATCCAAAATTGTAGGATTTTTAAAGGTGGATATATATTTAGAAATTGGCTCATCAAGTTCGAAAAGCCCTTCTTCCCAAAGCATCATTGCAGCGACTGATGTAATAGCTTTTGTTTGGGATGCTATCCTAAATATATGATCAGTGAGCATGGGCGTATTCGACTCAATTTTTGCAAAGCCAAAGGCCTTATTGTATATAATTTTTCCCCTCCTGGCTACCAGAGCTACAAGTCCGGGTATTTCTTCATTCTCGATGGCCTTCAATGCCATTTGATCGATCCTTTCCAGGCGAGCAGGCGAGATTCCCACTGATTGCGGTAAACCTACGGTTAATGGGATTGATCGTTGGGACGAGGGTGTTTGAGCACGAAGGGAAACACAAAAGAGAAGTAATAGTGAAAAGAAAATCCGCGATTTCATTTTACCCGCATTCGTTAACGGCTATGACTTTGCAAGAGAAATCCTGATTGAACCCTAATATCTTGTAACAATTTGCATAAATTCTCCGAAAATATTAAATAGAGGATAAATCCATCCAAACTTAATTCTTGAATGATTCTGGCATAGCTAATTTCCTAAAAGCAGGTAGCTGAGAAATCTTTACCACAACGAAAACCCAGAGATCTTTTTAGAAAAAATCCTTAATTCAGTCGGACTTTTAAAAAGTCCTAGCGAATGCTTAGGACGAGCGAGAATAGTATGTTTCTGCTGATAAACCCAAAATATATAAATGACAAATTTGAGAAGCGAAAGAGCTGCCACGCAAGATGCCTGAGGACAACCTTGAACTGATGGATGAGCAGCGGGATGGCCTCGTAACCGTAATCTCAAAAATTGAGCAAAAACTAGCTATTCCTCTAATCATATGATCTTCAAACACGCATCGATCCTCTTTTTTATCATTGTAGTTTTGTCTCATTCAGTCGTGGCCGAGAAGCCCGCCCCTACTCATGCGGATGTTTCCTATGGCGCACATGAGAGAAACGTATTCGATATTTGGATAACGCCATCATACAACCCTACACCGCTGGTCATCTACATTCACGGCGGAGGCTTTCGCAAAGGAAATAAAAATACCATCACCGAAGACTCATTGAAACAATTTCAAGAAGCCGGTCTTTCCGTAGCAGCTATTCATTATCGCTTATCCGGGACAGGGCCCTACCCGATCATGATGAAAGATGCCGCTCGTTCTTTGCAGACCATCCGCAGCCGAGCCAAGGAGTGGAATTTAGATTCCGACAAAGTTGCCTGCTATGGTGGTTCGGCCGGAGCCGGCATCTCACTTTGGCTAGGATTTCATGAAGACCTAGCCGATCCCGAAAGCGATGATCCGATCGCACGACAATCAACCCGGATCACTGCGGTGGCTACCAGGAACGGACAATCGACTTACGACCTTCGCGACTTCCGCAAAATCTTTAATGTGCCCGACCTGCCAGCCGAAGAAGCCCTCTTCCCCATGTTTGCTGTTACCGATGCGACGGGATGGAACGATCCGCATGTGCACGAACTCATGGAGGATGCATCACCCATTAATCACCTGACAAAAGACGACGTTCCCGTTTACATGAACTACACGCGAGGAGACCTTTTCGTAAATCGAGAAACAAAATCAGGAGTTTGGGTTCATCATGTAAAACTGGGACTGCACCTGCAAAAAGCCATGAAGAGTCTCGGCATGGAATGCTCGGTGGTTTCTCCTGAACATACTGAAACTCGCTACGGAAGCTTCGAAGCGTTTTTGATCGAGAAACTGACGAACGGTTAGGCTTCCAATTCCTATACCCTTCAGGGGGTATTAATGTTAGACTGTTCTATTTGTAAGCCCTGGAAGGAAAACGTTATTCCGTGTTTTTTCGGTTACGGAAGAAAATATCGAGTTCAAAGAAAGTCCTACCGAGCCAACAGGAGCAATCAGACTGTAGGCGTTGACTAACAATTCTCTCGATATAGGCGACGATTCCAAAAATCTAATCTCGTCAGGGCCTCAGGGATACGCCAACTCGATAGCCCCGATTCTGGAGAGTCAACAGGGATACCCACCGTCTTGATTCGTTCCAAACCACCAACGAGGGGCAGGGTTGTAGCGTCCCAACACCGATAAAATACCTTTAATCATCCTCAGAAACAGATAACCGCACAAGCATATCGTCATACGATCCCTCAGAAAAGCTCCAGCTTGAAGTCTGTTTTTCGCCTACTGTCTCAACAGACTCGTTCATTCCAATACTCGATAAAGTATTCCAAGTTTTGCCTTTATCAATTGAGGCTTCTACAGTGACGATGGCTTCGCTAGCGTTATTATTCTTATGGTAGACAATAGTAATAGAGTTTGAACTATACGAGATTTGGAGAAGCTTGTCGCTGTCATAGTTCGCGGTCCCACTGATCCCAAGTGCGTAATGAACAAAATTTGGGACTGTGTCCCCATTGTAGTCATCAGACGGAAGGCGTTTTGCCTTTGAGTCTCCAAATTCTGTATACTGCCAGTTTGCGAAACTCTTCGCGTTAGAATTTTCGTTTTCCAGAACCGTGAATTGATAACCGTCTTCGAATCCCAAAGATTGTAGTGACTGAGCGTTTTTCAGTGTATCTAGCTCGCTTGAACCAAGATATATTTTTGCGTCGCTAACAGGGATTCCTGATCCTGAATGAATTTTTTCTCTCAAACTTAGCAGGGAATCATTGCCATAAGCCGAAATATCGATAATACCCCTTCCTGAAACAATTGCTTTGAGTGTATACAGCGGCCCGGTACTTGACGGCGTATGGGTACCAGCTAATTTGATTTCGTTTCCAAATTTGCCGTTTTTGGAAATAGCCGTCAAAAGCACTTCGTGAGGGATGTCATCTTCCAGCCCAGAAATATCTAAGCTGGTGGTCGTAGCGCCGGAGGATATTGGACCAGAAACCCAGTTGCCATAATCATCCCCATATTCCCGAAAAGACAAAAGCACGTGGCTAAAATTAGGATCTTCTGGGTTTTCCCAACTAACCGAAAGCTGCTCAGAACCCTCCGTTACTACAATATTCTTACGATCGAGGACGGGCGATGACCCATAGCGAAATGTGAATACGGTATTACTATCAGCCCAGTTTCCAGCCAAGTCTTCGTTACGGTAAACGAATTTGTATCTCTCTCCTTCTTCTAAGCTGGAAAGATCCACGGCCCAACTGCTAGTGCCTCTCGATAGAGATTCATCAACTACGTTCATGGAATCAGTGCCAATAAATACGTATGCCCCTCCTGCCCCGCTGAGGTTGTCCGTTGCTTCATCCCATGTAAAAACAAGCGAAGATGGATCTTCGATCCATTGACCGGTTTGGTGTGTTTTTTCTTTAAGATTCAAGGGCGGAGAAGGAGGAGTCTCATCGAAACCGTAACCCGTCTCATCACGCTCGATCACAACCTCGCTTTGTTCTTCATTATCAATCGCCTCAATTCTCATTTGATAATAACCCTCGCCCTCAGGAGCACTGAAAGAGATTGTGCCTGAAACGTTTTTACCGGATGCGACCGTTGTAGAGAACTCCTTCCAGTTGCCCCATTCATTTTCTTTCGCCGCGAATCTATAATATAGTTTTACAGACTCAACTTGTTCGTCATCGCTAGCTATGAATGGGATATCAAAGGGTGCTTTACCATGATTTCCTCCTTTCCAGTATAAATAGTTTTCTTTTATCTCTTCATCTTCATTAACTTTGTCAGGGCGATTTCCACCGGTACCACCGGTACCACGAAATTGGAAATTGGCTTCAGGTGTTTCATCGATTTCTAAAGGTTGCGACGCCGATGAGCCGATTTTCAGTATTCCCCAGTTAGAAAAAGAAGGTAGAGTGAAGGTTGCTTTTCCGTTGGTCTCGGTGAAAGAGAGACTAACGGGTGTTGGAGACTCCACGGTCATCCAAGAGAGCTTAACATCCGACTCGCTGAATCCAGTTGGAATCTCAATTTCACATGAGACAGCGGCGGTGTCGTTCATCGACTGATCGTCGACGTCACTTGTCAAATTTATATCTTTATTAACCATGTGGTACACCATCGAACCGTCGTCATCTTTGTATGTATAGAGGTGTACTAGTCGCGAAAAACCTTCGCTTTCGAAATCCCAATCAATGAACTCGTCAACGGCAGAAGACCAAGTAGTTTGATATTCCGAAAGGAGCGATAGGTTGCTAGACGTCACTTCCCAATTGTTGCCACTTGTATTCGTCGCGGCATTGCTATAATACAGGTTCCCAATGTTTTGGGATATAGAGATAGCTTTCCCTGCCCCAACTGTAGTTGAGCCATCTGATGCAAAGTGGTCGTCAAACGTTCTAGAGGCGCTTTTGTCTTCGCCATCTTCGTCAAGATCGGCAATCCGCCCGAAACCGATTACGATGCCTCCGTCATTTAAGTAGGAATTGAGTTTTTCCACTTGAGAGTCCGTCAGCATGCGGGCGTTCGGCAAAATCACTGCCTTGTAACTTGATAGATCGGTCGATGAAAAAGGGTCAATGCCACCACGCTTGGATGGATGTCCAGCAAAGATGACGTCGTGGCTTCGATGAGCATCATTGAGAAGCATTATTATACCCCTGTATCCTGGTGTGAATCCTCCAGTATCTTCTATTTCGAACGCCTCGTTGTATACGATAGCCACTTCTCCATCGTCATCAAGATTGAACAATTCGTAATGGCTTCGGGCGAATCGGAGATCGTCTGCTATCATGTCGATGCGCGCGTCGCTGTTAAGGTATTCTTTCCAGCCATTAGCGATTTGGTAAATGCCACCAGCAGCAAAGCACTCAGCTAGGAAGACGCGACTTAGCTCCGTCAGATGATAGTCTCCCCACGGATCGTTAGAACCGTTGAACTTACCAGTGTTAGCGGGAAAATTCCATGACCAAAAACGTTTATCAAAGTTACGGATGTTTTTGTAGGCGTGGTCTAGGTTATAATAAGGATAGCCAAGGTCATCGAGAAATGTTTCAGCTACACCAACGTCAAAAAGGTCTATCAAATCCCATTGGCGCGCGTTCATGTATCTATTCGCGCCAAAGTAAATATTAGCCGAGTACGTATTCGTCGCATAAGCGCGAATCTCGGACGTCCAGTCTTCGAAGAATTGACGCTCGACCAGTATAATATTTTTTTTCCAAGCTTTCCAGAGGCCATCGTTTGGGGGATTATTATTCAAAGATTCGCTGCTAGTATAACTACCCCCAGCTTCAGTTTTTAGATATGCTCGATAGTTGAATGAAGAAATATCGGCAACGCCCATTTCCGCAAGCTCTTGGCCATCGAAATTATTGTAAAGGTAGGTTCTGAATTGATCGATTATTTCGTCATCAAAACTGAGCGTAGTGAGACTAACAGCTGCGCCGTCCAGAATAATATATTCAGACCCAAGATCAACGGCGGTTTTGCCAGCTTCTATCATGTAATTTTTATAAGCACTGCGTGTGATAT
>DKNL01000073.1:0-658 GCA_002474325.1 Opitutales bacterium UBA7389 | reverse complement strand
ATTTTTAAAAGCACTGCGTGTGATATTGAACCCGCCATATGTCCCATCGAGATCCATTGTCCTGCCAGAATTACCCAAAGCTGCTACAGCTTTTTCGGATTCTATATTTCCCAAACCATGGTAGGCCGCGTAGCTAATTTTTCCAGCTTCCCACTCATCAATCCATGCACTAATTTGTTTCTTTCGGTTCTCTGGAATATAACTGTCAAACCAACCGAAGTCATCAAATACAACGCTAGGCTTGGCACCATTCGAGTAAACCGGTCGTGGGCCAAAAATAGTCAGAGCATCTCCCGGCTCACCTGGCAGGGCATTTGCCCTGACCGATATAAACAGGAAGAATCCAAAAATACTGATTATGATCCTCATGACTCTACTGAACTACTAATTAATTTGGGCATTTGAGCAAGCGACCAGAAAGCAATAGTGGCTTCCATCATTAGAGGCTAGTTTATTTATGGTCAAATTGCATTTCACCCGCTGCAGCTAGGCAAAGGGTGGACAAGGTCCAGCAACTTTAGGATCTCTTCAATTAAAAATTTTTAAGGTGCTGGTTAATGGTCTTAAGCCATCGTGTGAGGGGAAAACAGCACCTTTATGAGTCATAATCTAAGATAAAGAAATCCCGTAAATTGGCCAAAAATGGCATAAAATGAGC
>DKNL01000319.1 GCA_002474325.1 Opitutales bacterium UBA7389 | reverse complement strand
TGACTTAAATAAAGCTGCTAGCCAAAATCTGAAGTGGAATCCCCTTTCCCAGCAATAAGGCAATCAACACCGGTTCCCGCTAACCTAGTAGTCAAGGCGAGCTCGAAGCAGGATGCTCATTCTTGAACTTAACCGTCAAAGAGTCTAGATCGCTTGGCAGGGAATCGATGAATATGCGTGCGCAGCTCGCCTTACGGCTACCATAGCTTCGGTCGAACTTTCGTCTCCAAACTATTCCAGTCTCCTCCAAACGATTCTCTCCTCCTCTTCGGTCTCCTCTTTATGGCAGAGATGCAAGTGGGCAAAGGGCCGAACTAAACGCTCGGCGGAGGCTTCTAATCTCTAGCTCTAGGCACACGCACGTTCCGTCAGTATTCGCAAATTGTGGAAGTAGAGGTCCCGACGTTGACGGGCCTTCTCCAGCGAGCGAGTTCCGAGACTCTTTCGGATACGCTCCGCCGTATGCGGTGTTGGATAAACAGTATAATGAAGCCACCAAACGCCATTGTTGTTCCACAAATGATGATTGGGGTTACCGGAAGATATCCGCAGAGGCAATCCATGTATTTTGTCCATTGTTATGTAACGGTCTTTAGTTTTTTCTACGAACGACGCGTCGGGAGCATGCCTCCGATTACCGACCCTTAAGAAGCCAGTCCGAACTAATAGGTTTTTTCATCCGGTGAATACCAAATGGCTTACCTGGATGCTCATCCGGCCCAAAGGCCTAATCCACCGTAGATCCTAAAGAACTCGGTTGGCAGGCGGCCATTCACATGGCTGCCACTCCTGATCCGTTATTAAGAACTAAAGAAAAATATGGAGGCGATTACACTGCTAGCAAAGCCTTTCCTGTGTCATAGGTTGATGCGGAAAAAACCGGCTTTCAAGTGGACACAGACTCGTAGCTAAAATCAACCTGAAGGTCGGCTGCGATTGACTCCAGCTCCTCTCGCAGCGTATCCGGATCGCACGACTCCGGCAGGCAAACTCTGGCCTTGGCCTCGAAAAGCGTCTCTCCCGACATCGGGGCACTGTAGCGGGTGGTTGATAGCTCTTCCACGTTGACCTTCTTGCTAGCGAAGGCATGGGAAATGTGACGAACGATGCCCGGACGATCCTGACCCACTATCTCCACAATTGCCACTTCCGCGCACTTATCATCTGAATCCGAGCCGCTTTCGTGAACAACGATTTCCAACGTTCCGGCTCCCAGATCCATTAGCGAAGCGTGCAGCGACTCACGCTTGGATTCCGGAATCTCAACTTGTAGTAGACCCGCGAATTGCCCCCCTAAGTGGCACATGCGGCTTTCCAGCCAATTTCCACCATACTCCTCTAGCAATGAAGCGAGGGAATCAACTAAGCCCGGGCGGTCAGGCCCGATAACGGTCATAACAAGCGGAATGTTCATCGATTGAGTATGGTGACGGGTCGCGTTTCCGAAGCAAGCGTACTTCAAAAAAGTAGAACGGCCCCCGGCCTAAGGCAGCGAACCGTACTGTTGCTTGGAGAATATTGAATGCGATTAATGAAAGTATAAATACGAGAGCTAGCTCTTTCTGAGCCGATAGCGGCAATGGGTGCCTATCGATTCCGAGAATCGAAGCGACTCCTAAAAATCCGTGAGAAGAATTAGGCGCTTCACGGATTGGTCCGTTCTGATCTTCAAACTAGGAATAGAGCGATTCCGTTTAAAGCTTTGTGATTCGCAGGTTTCGGGGAAAACTATTCGCAACTCACAAAGTGAGCGGTCGCTGGCCCCAAGCCGATGGATAATCGTTTCCCCAATTCCTCTCTCGGACTCTAGTCTAAATGGTAAGCAAATCTAGGTCTATCTTAACGACGACTTTCTTGACATCCCCGCCTCTACCATCGGTTTTTAACTGCGGCATATGAGCATCCTGAGGGAGCAGGAAAACAAAAGTTCCCGGGAATACACTGACCTGCACATCTGCTGGCCTTTCGTAATCGAAAAACTGAACATCCTTATCCTGATCGTAGGCAGTCTTCGCATTGAGTGAAGACGTAGGATACCAAGCAATACGCTCGCTGCCAATCAATACCATCTGTATGTCTGCGTACCTCCGGTGAGCTTCTAGCACGGCATCAGAGCTGGTTTCGTCCCTCGTTGGGTAGCTCATCACTCTAGCAAACATATGATCGTCATCTATCTTCGTTTCTTCTTCCGGAGCGGAGGGATCTAGGGTGTCTAAGAACCCGAAAGCTTTCTCCCAAGCGGGGCCAAGCGAATAATTTCTCCAATTATCGATGTTATCCAATATCATAACTGTAGGTACGTTTTCCTTACTGTATCGAAATTTTCAATGCTTTCCAACACTCAAGTCGCTCGGCGATTGCTGTTTCCGACCCAACCCTTTTGGGGGAATAAAATGTCTTCGGCTCAAGCATAAATTCTTGGCCCGATATATTCTCGGGATAGCCATGGCTGTAGAGATAGTCATCCGCATTCCCTAAACGTTTAGATGCGGACCCGCCGCTATCTCTCAGCCACTTAGGTACTTCTTGGACGGGCTCATCCGCGAGACAGCGTTTAGCTTCACTTAAAGCGGTATACGAGGCATTGCTCTTAGGCACAGTCGCTAGATAAACCACACAATGAGCCAAATTAATTTCGCATTCCGGGAGCCCTACGAACTCGCAAGCTTGCTGGGTAGCGATTGCGAGAGGCAAGGCGTTGACATCGGCAAGGCCGACATCCTCAGAGGCGAAGACAATAAGCCTTCGGCCAATATATCGCGAGTCCTCCCCTCCGACAAGCATCTTGGCCAGCCAATAGAGCGCCGCATCGGGATCACTCCCGCGCATGCTTTTGATGAAGGCAGAAATAGTATTGTAATGGTCATCCTCGTCAGCGTCGTACCTGATTTGCCGCTCGCTGGCGAATATCGCGATATCCCCCTCTTCAATCGTTTTCCCAGCATTCAACCCCAGGGCCACCCCTTCAAGAGCATTGAAAGCTCGGCGCAGATCGCCATCGCTCAGTTTAGCCAATCCTCGCAGGGCCTCCTTCGTAGCCGAGTGACCCCGATTTCCCAATCCTCTCTCAGAATCCTCAAGAACCTGCTCGAGGGCTTTAGCTATATTGTCCACCGTATGAGGTTCGAGGCGGAACAAATGACTGCGACTAAGAAGAGGAGCGTTAACGTAAAATCCGGGATTATGGGTGGTCGCCCCGATCAAGCGAACATTCCCCGCTTCAACATCGGGGAGTAGCAAATCTTGCTGTGATTTGTTGAATCTATGGATCTCATCGATAAATAATACTGTATCCTTCTTTTTCTTACGTCTTGATGCACCTAGTATCTGACGCAGCTCAGCAACATTGGACATCACAGCATTGATTCGTATAAATTGACTATCCGTCTCGTTGGCAATGGCCTCCGCAAGGCTGGTTTTCCCGCATCCGGGAGGACCGTAGAACAACAGACTTCCAAAGGAGTTCGATTTTACGAGTTTGGGCAGCAGATTCCCTTCAGCCAGGATGTGGGGTTGGCCTACTACTTCGCCAAGATTACGTGGACGCATTCTAGCGGCCAATGGCTCGTCGGGTGAGGAGATCGATTTCTCTAATCCGGAGCCGGCTCCGATAATATCTAGCTCCTCTTCTCCCGAAAAGAGTTCTTTCTGCGGTTCATCTCTGATCCCTCATATGAAAACGAAGCATTGATCCGCTGCAAGCATCACTGCATCCTAATAAATCATGGAATCGAGTGCCTCTCGCAAAACTATACCCGTCGCTCTGTCCATTGCTGGATCTGATTCAGGCGCGGCCGCTGGGATCCAAGCGGATCTCCTGACCATCACCGCCAATAAAGTCTACGGAGCTACAGCTCTCACTTGTGTGACCGCTCAGAACCCCGAAGGGGTAGCAGCCATACAAGTCCTCCCCGCCGAAAAGATCGCTGCCCAAATAAGGCAGATCGACTCCTTCTATCGACCTGTGGTGGTCAAGACCGGGATGCTTTTCAACGAAGACATCATAAGCGTGGTGTGTGCCGAACTACAAAAGCTGTCAGCAGGGCCAAGCGTCGTCGTCGATCCCGTCATGGTAGCCTCAAGTGGCGCGACTCTTTTGCAACCAGAGGCCATTTCCTTGATTAAAGATCAACTTCTACCGCTAGCGACCTTGGTCACTCCTAATTTGGACGAAGCGGAGATATTAGTTGATCGAAAATTGGAAAGCAAAGCAGAAATCGAAGAGGCGGCAACTGATCTCTCCGAACAATACCAAGCGGCTTTCTTGATTAAGGGGGGGCACCTGCCGGGGAATGATTTGTTTGATACGCTGGCCATTTCAGGGGGCTTATTAAAAACCTATAAACAAAATCGTATTCTTGAAATAGATACACACGGCAGCGGGTGCACTTTAAGTTCAGCCATAGCTGCATGTCTTGCCAAAGGTCACGATGTTCAGACGGCCGTTGAAATGGGATTAAAGTATCTCCGAGCGGGCATGAACCAGCCTTTGTCAATCGGGGGGGCGAATTTCATCAATCATTTTCCCCGAGATCACCGATAACTTCCCATCTCGGATTCCCCTACTCTGGCTGTTGACTCCTTTCATTTTTGGAATTATCGCTGGTCGAGTTTTCCCTGTAGAAATCCATCCAGTCATCGTCGCAATGGTTATCGCTCTTTCGATCGCCTTTATCGCATTAGCTAATCAACCTCTTTCTCGCTGGGGCCCGATGCTACTGCCAGTGACAGCGTTTGCCGGATACCTTTACATCGTTCAGGCGGATATGGGTATTCCTCAATCTAATAAATGCCCATAGAGGGATGCCGCCATTATTTTGAAAATCTCCCGTCTCTACGAATCCACGCATATCAGTTTTAGCGATCCATCGGTTTCTATCCTTTTTGGCCTATCTTTGACGCTGCTCGTATTTATATGCTATGGATACAATCGAGCTTGGGTTTTAAGGGCCCGCTGGCTAACACTATTTTCCGTTTCCTATACTATTCTTTGCCTCGTCGCCAGTCTGATTTAGATTGATTGCAATTCCAAAAATTCTCTGGCATGGTTTCTCACTATGAAGTCCGCGTACGAACTAGCTATGGAGCGTCTCAATAGCGAAGACCCGCAAGAGAAGACCCTTACAGACGAACAAAAGTTGGCCTTGTCCGAGATAGACGAAAAGTATCGTGCCAAGGCCGCCGAAAGGGAGATTTTCCTTGAGCAAAAACTCGGCGACGCCATCTCCAAAGGAGAAATGCAGGAAGCGGAAGCGATTCGCAGGCAAATCTCTAATGAGAAGAACCGTATCAAAGACGAATGCGAGGCAGCCAAGGACAAAGTTCGCGACGAATCCTAGCTAGAATTCGTCCGTCTATGGACAATAGTCGGCATCGTTGATAGCTAGATCAATTGGCTTTTTGGCCAACTCGCTGAACCTTGAACCCCTCAGTAATCTGCGAGGGAACCTTGGCATCGCGGTTTATATAACTCTGACTAGCTTTATTCTTTTTGATTTTGGACTTCTCCAATTGAGCAGCAACCCGCTTGGAGAGTTCTAAAGTGAGGCACTTTATTACCTGGTCCAAAAGTCGCGGTTGGCGGCTGGCACCTTTCTGACCGACACGAGCATCCATCTGGCTTAGCTTACTTATGGAATTTGAAGCGTTGGTCTTTGAAGGTGATATTTTCTTACCTTGATAGGGAAATTCCGTCTGCTTTAGCAACTCAGTCGAAAAACGCTTTTGTTGCAAAAAGGAGCTCTTTTGAGTGCTTAGCTTCTTCAATCGCAGGGATTGCGGCTCAACTTTCTTAGAAGCGTCATCGCCCCCCAGCATGAGGCGGCAAAAGCAACGGAAAGTCGAACTGCCACAAGACCGTGTATCACAAAAATTGGCCAAAGTGTACACCAATCAGGAAGCAAAAGGAATCTGAAATTCCATCGACAAGTATTAGCGGCGACAAAGGATCCGAGAAAGAACTACCCACCAGCTAGCATACTGCTAAGCGGGGCCTGATAAAAACCGATGACAATCGATCCGGCAACCACTGCGACGATCGCAAGTTTTCCGAAGAAACCGAGACGACTGCCAGGTACAGGCTCCGCAGTTTCTTCTTCATCTTCGCTAAACCGCCAAGTCTCGAAAAACGCAGCCTTGATAACGCCAAAGTAGTAATAGATCGAAACCACGACGCCAACCACCGCAACGCCCAGCAGGCCGTATTGCTCCGCCTGAAAAGTGGCCACAAATATCAGTAGCTTCCCTATAAAGCCAGCCAGCGGCGGGATGCCCGCCAGCGATCCTATACCCACTGCCAGCGCTAGACCGAGAAAACCGTTCCGCTTGGCCAAATTTCCGAGGTCGTCCAAGCTCAACTCCGAATCGCTCGCCCCATCAATGTGAGCCATAACCGCGAAAACTGCGATCGAGGCCAAGAGGTAGGCGAACAAATAGAACATCACAGCCGTACCCGCCCATTCAACCGTTCGGCTTGCGATAACCCCAAGCATGAGAAATCCCGCATGGGATACGCCGGATAACCCCATGAGTCGCTTGAGATTCCTCTGGGTCAAAGCCGCCAGATTTCCGAACATAATTGTCAAAACAGCCAACGCCGAGAGAAGCGGATACATCCAATCGCCAAGCGGAGCGAAGACGTCGACCAGTCGCATCAGCATGGCGAATCCAGCCGCTTTCGAGCCAATCGCCAAAAGCGTAGTCGTCGGAATTGGGGCTCCCTGATACACATCGGGCACCCAAATCTGGAATGGAAATGCCCCAATCTTGAACGCAATACCGGAAAGCACAAACAACATCCCTAGCAGCCCTAAAGTATCCGCTGGATTGGCAGAAAGGAAGCGGGTAAGGTTCCCGAAATTCATGGGATCCGTGCTGCTACCCATCAGGGCCGGATTGCTCCCGGCTCCGTATAGGAGAACGATACCGAAAAGCAGAATCGCCGAACTGAGAGCCCCCATGATTAGGTACTTCAAACCTGCCTCCAGAGAAACCACCGTATCCCTGAAGTAGCTCACCAGGATGTAGAAGCCCACCGTCGCGGTTTCTAAAGCCACGAAAAGCATTACGAAGTGATTCGCCTGGGCCAGCAGCATCAAGGCCGCTGTTACAACCAGCAAGATGTGGAAATATTCGATCTGGGGAAGCGTCTTCCGGTCGAGACTAACCATTCCCAGATAGCTAACGAAAACCGAAGTAATAAGAAAAAAGATACGAAAAATTTGCCCCGTTTCGTCAAAACGGATCATGCCCCCAAAAGCTTCGCCTGTTCCCACATCGCTCATTCCTCCCCAGAGCAAACTGGCCAATATCGCTAGCTGCCCAATTACTGCAATTCGGGGAATCGCTCCGTGGGCAACTTTGGGAAGCAAGACTTCGAGAGCGAGCAGTAGTAAGGCCAGAATGCCAAGGGCCAGCTCAGGCCCTATAGCGACCCAGCTATTCGTTTCAGCTATTTGTTGTAAGTATTCGGTGGGCATTTCTTGGGCAATTCTAGGGACGTCTACTCGCTATCGCCTTTTACGTATACGGGTTCCAATTCAAGGGAATCGTTGAGCGACTCCGTGATAGTCTTGGGAAAGAAACCAATAAAAAACAGTAGTAGGATTAGGATCAAAGCTGGCACTCGTTCGCTCCAGCTCATGTCGACAACGGATACTTCTTTTTGCGACTCCACGAATTCATCTGACTCTTTTCCAAAGAAAACCCCGGCAATCGCTCTCAACCCATATATAGCGGAGATAACGATGCCCGCGACAATCGCGAATATCAGCCAGTTCTTGAACTCGTAAACAGCCATGAATATCGAAAGCTCTCCCCAAAAGTTCGCCAGTCCAGGCCCGGGCAAACCGATACTCGCCATCATTGCGCACACGAAAAACGCCGCCAAAACGGGAGCCTTCTTCGCCAGCCCTCCCATTTCGCCCATCTCGAACGTCTGCGTCCGATGGTGAACCATAGTGGAGAGCATGAAGAGAAGGGCTACGGTTAAACCGTGAGCTACCATCATTATGACTACACCCCCTAATCCGAGAACGCTCATTGCCGCGATTCCCAGAAATGCATAGCCCATATGCATTACTGAACTGTATCCAATAAGCTGTTTCAAATCCTTCTGAGCCACGGCTATAAACCCGACGATCAAAACATTGCCCAGAGCGAGCCAGACAATCCAACCTTCCCAGAGGCTAACGCCGTTTGGCAACAAGGGAACCGCTACCTGTATCAGACCGTAGAGTCCGAACTTTTTCAGCACGCCCGCATGAAGCATGGCAGCGGAACTGGGAGCTGCCCCGTATCCAAGGGGAGCCCAGGTATGGAAAGGCCAAAGGGATACGAGTATTCCAAATCCGAAAAGAAGCAGCCCGAAAGCGTAGTTTTGAATCGACTCAGCCAAGGGGGCTTGGGCCAGATGCGCTTTGAGTGTGATCAGGTCAAAAGATCCCGCCCCGCTCTTGACATAGATGGCGATCAATCCGACCAGCGAGAGCATGGCGCCCAGGGTCAGGTAAATTGTCATCTTCATTGCCGCATAATTGCGATCCCGGCCTCCCCAGATTCCCACCATTATAAATGTCGGGATCAGTGCCAGCTCGTGGAAAAAATAGAAAAAGAAGATATCTATAGAGGCGAACACCCCCATCAATCCTGCATGCATGACGAGCAAGCAGAACAGGTATCGATGCAGATTTTCCGCCTTCGATTGAGCGGCGTACAAACCCGCCGCTAAACCTACGGTGGCTGCCATGACAAACAAAGGTAGGCTGACGCCATTCAATCCTAGATGTAGACTGATTCCAATAATGCTCAGGCCTGTATCCAAATCACTAACAAAGGCATATCCACCTGGTTCCGCAGGATTATAGAGCATCCACGCGAACAGAGCCAGAATCAGAGGAATCGCGAATCCCGTTACCGCCACGATCTGCACAGCAGGTCTTCCCCAGCTCTTCGCCCATAAAGTTATGAAAGCCAAAACAAGCGGAACCGCGATGGAATATTGTACTAGTGAAGCGAAATCGTTCATACGGAGAAACTAGAGGCCATCCGAAACCATTAGAAAATGCCGACGGCCAAAGCCCAGAACAGGGCCAGGCCTCCAATAAACCAATATACGTATTGGTGCAGGTTCCCTGCGTGTAGTGAGCGCAAGCCAATTCCAATCAGACCGGCCACGCCCGCCATGCCGCGAATGATGAGCCCAGAGAGGGCGATTTGTTCCACAAAGTGAAGCGTCATTGCCACAGGCTGCTGCACCTTCGCGACATACCAGTCATATACCCGGTCAAAATAAAACTTCTCCTTGAAAATCCGATACAAGGGCTTCACCCCCGATTCTAGCCGATCCTTTTCAGCACCCCCTTCGTACAGGAGCCAAGCTGTCACAAGACCGATCGCCCAAGCGACGATGCTGAAGATCGCTACAGTCGTGTGGTGTTCCCCATGGGTGATACTCTCTCCCGCTTCGATGATCGGCTTCAAGGCGTCGGGATATATCCAAACAAAGCCGCCAAGTACTGAACCGATCGCTAGCAAACACAGCGGAATCGTCATTACTAGGCCGTTTTCTTTCGCATGCTCGGCCGATTCGGATTTGGGACCGCCAAGAAAAGCGATTTTCCACAGGCGAATCATGTAGAAGGCAGTCAATACCGCTCCAAAGACTAGGCAGAAAAACGCTGGCGTACTCTGCTGATAGGCCAGAGCCAAAATCGCATCCTTGGAATAGAATCCAGCGGTAATGAATGGCGTTCCAATCAAAGCTAGCAAAGCGATCGTAAATGTCCAAAACGTTATCGGCATACGCTTTGCTAGTCCGCCCATTCGAAAGATGTCTTGCTCGTGATGACAGGCATGGATCACCGAACCCGATCCAAGGAATAGCAAAGCCTTGAAAAACGCATGCGTGGCCAGGTGGAACATCGCGGCTGCTACGCCACCCGAAACTACCGCATGCCCATGGCTTGCTCCACCACTTTTAGCTACGAGGCTCCCTAGACCAAATGCCGCCACCATGTATCCAAGCTGAGAAACTGTAGAGTAAGCCAGAATCTTCTTAATATCCCGCTGGGCTATGGCTGTGAAACCAGCTACCATAGCAGTGGCTACGCCTACCCAAGCGATCACCTGCAAAGCATCAGCCGTCATCAAAAATCCAGTACGGCATAAAAGGAATACGCCAGCTGCCACCATAGTCGCGGCATGGATCAAGGCAGAAACAGGAGTGGGTCCCTCCATTGCGTCAGGAAGCCACACGTGCAAGGGCAATTGGCCAGACTTTCCAACCGTGCCGCAAAAAAGCAGCAATCCAATCGCGGTCATCGAAGCGGAATCCAAAAGCGTCGCGTCACTATGGAAAACTCCAGCCAGCGATGAAAGACTGAAGGTGCCAAAATGGGAGAAAATCATTACAATCCCGATCAGAAAGCCGAAGTCTCCCACCCGATTAACGATGAACGCTTTCTTCGAGGCGGCCGCCGCGCTGGGTTTTTCAAGGTAAAAGCCAATCAGCATGTAGGAACTGAAACCTACCAACTCCCAGAAAATAAAAAGCGTCACCAATCCACTGGCCATAACCAAGCCAAGCATGGAGAACATGAAAATCGATAGCCCTCCAAAGAATCGCCCCCGATCCGGATCCTCCTTCATGTACCCATAACTGAATACGTGAACCAGAAAACCGACAAACGCCACGACGAAGAGCATCAGCTTGGCAAGATCGTCAATCAGGAACCCGAAAGCGACGCTGAATGAACCGATTTCGACCCAAGATACGTTGTATTCAAAATTGTCTACCTTGAATATCAAATGCAACGCCGTCGCCAAGATGAGGGCTGCTGCTGCTATGGAAACGCCCGTCGCTACGCCACCGCTCCTCCGAAAGAAGAACGCGATCAAGGTGGCGGAAAAGAGAGGTATCGCCAGCAATCCGTATGCGTATAATTCTGAACCCATCAATCCTTTAGCGTATTCAATTCCTCAACCTCAACAGTCTGTCTTTTGCGGAACAAAGCCACGATTATGGCCAGTCCAACTGCGACTTCCGCAGCCGCTACGGTTATGATAAAAAAGACGAAAACGTTGCCGCCCATGCCTCCATGGTACCGGGAGAAAGCGACGAGGGCCAGGTTCGCAGCATTCAACATTAACTCGAGGCACATATAGATGGCGAGGGTGTTCTTTCGCAAAAGAACCCCGAAAAAGCCGATGGAGAACAGCAGGCTGCTGACAACGATGTAGTGTTCTAGCCCAATCATCTTGTCGATCCGTCAGTCTTCAGTTTCTTGCTCAATGCGATTACTCCGATCATCGCTATCAAAAGCAGAAATCCCGTCACTTGCATCGGTAGCAAGTACGTCGTGAAAAGCTCATAGCCAAAGGGCTTGAGACTGGCCCCGCTTGGTTCTGGAATGGCAGCCGCATTGGTTTTGATCGAGTCCGCGAATACGATGGAAACTATTCCTACAATTAGAATAGCTAGACCAATAACACTGGCTACCCACGTATAGAGGCTCGGTTTTTTGGCAGCCGATTCCCTCACATCTAAAAGCATAATGATGAAAAGGAAGAGAACCATCACCGCGCCCGCGTAGACCAGCACTTGGATGACAGCCAGAAAGTAAGCCTCTAGCAACACAAACATCGCCGCGATGCTAAGAAAGGTCCCAATCAGGAACATCGCTCCATTGACCGTGTTTCGGCTAAGGACTACTCCTATTCCAGCCGCCAGTGCCGCTGTTGATATGATATAAAAGAAAACGTCCGTCATGCTTATCGCTTTTTTTTCGCAACCGGCTAAGCCTAGTGGTGCCCGCCACCTCTTTCCGCGGCTTCCTTTTTCTT
>DKNL01000111.1:10617-13250 GCA_002474325.1 Opitutales bacterium UBA7389 | reverse complement strand
TAAAAAACGCCGGTTTTTTATGTAGGAAGCTAGCTTGCGAGCGATTGTTTCAACAGAATAGACCTTCGAGGGTTTGCTCGCAAGCGGGCTTCCTGTGCCGCAATCGAATCAAGGGTAGGCTGCAGTCGGGGGAATCGAGCCCAATCTTTTTGTATAGTATTTAGAGGTTAAGTTGGACATCTGGGGCGTTTTTTGAGCATCGACGAGTCGGTTGAATGACTGCGATCAACACTACTAATCGAAAGCCTGGATACTCTTATTTTACTAACTGTTTACTATCCCTATCAATTTAGAGCTAATTCTGGCCACTTTATCACTTGAGATCCCCCACTCTCCTCGCCTTTATCGGCATCGATGGAAGATCGAAGGAAGGATTATGACGTCATTGTTTGCGGCGCGGGTCATGCTGGTTGTGAGGCTGCTTTAGCTGCCTCCCGAATGGGTGCTCGTACCTTAGTGCTGAGCGGGAACATTGATACTATAGCGGCCATGAGCTGCAATCCAGCCATCGGCGGCGTTGCGAAGGGCCAGATCGTTCGTGAGATTGATGCACTCGGCGGCGAAATGGCGATCAATACCGATGTTTCTGGAATTCAGTTTCGACTGCTCAACGCCTCCAAAGGTCCAGCTGTACAATCCCCTCGTGCCCAATGCGACAAAAAGGTCTACGCATTGCGCATGAAGCACGTTCTCGAACATCAGGAGAATTTGGACGTTTTTCAGGCCACTGTGGCTGGGCTGATTTTTAAGGGAAACGCCGTGGTTGGATGTAAGACTAACTTGGATGTGGATTTTTTCGGGAAAACTATAGTCATCACGACCGGAACTTTCCTGCGAGGGCTCATGCACATTGGTAAGAACAAGAATGAAGGTGGTCGCATGGGTGATTATTCCGCAAAGACGCTTTCGGGAAGTTTTTTAGATGCTGGCATCGAATTGGAGCGACTTAAGACGGGCACGCCACCTCGGTTGCTCGGTCGTTCCATCGATTTCAGTTGTCTTAACGAACAACGCGGTGACGAGAGCCCGACTTTTTTCGCGTTCCATGACACCCGCCAGGATTCGGAAATGTTCCACGTGGAACAATCCGGAGAGATCTTTGCCGGTTGGTCGCCTGGAACGGATCCGGTATCGTGTTGGACAACCTATACCACGGAAAAAACGGCGGAAATCGTCACTCGGAATCTGAACCTTTCAGCCATGTATAGTGGGGAAATCGTCGGAACGGGCCCAAGATACTGTCCTAGCATCGAAGATAAGTTCGTCCGGTTCGAGGGCAGGCCGCGCCACATGCTTTTCCTCGAGCCGGAAGGCAGGAATACGAATGAGTACTATATAAATGGTCTCTCGACCAGTTTGCCGTTTGCTGTTCAGCTCGAGATGATTGCTTCCATACCGGGACTGGAGAATGCCCATTTGTTGCGACCGGCCTACGCCGTAGAGTACGATTTCGCTCCTCCCACGCAACTCTATTCGCATCTAGAGTCCAAAAAGGTTGAGGGTCTATTTTTTGCTGGGCAGATCAACGGAACTTCTGGCTACGAGGAAGCCGCTTGCCAGGGACTGATCGCTGGGGTCAATGCGGTTTTGAAGGTTAGGGGTGAAGATCCCTTCATTTTGAAACGATACGATGGGTATACGGGAGTATTGATCGATGATCTGGTAACGAAAGGCACGCAGGAACCCTACAGGATGTTCACCAGCCGAGCTGAGTACAGGTTGCTCTTCAACCATGGGAGTGCAGAACTTAGGCTTCTGGATTATGCTGCCAGATTTGGGTTGATCTCGACTGAACGGCTAGAGCTCATAAAGGAAAAAAAAGAGAGGATAGATTGGGCCAAGAAGTGGATGGAATCAAATAGGCGGGGTGAGCACAGCTGGGCCACTTTGGTTCGAAGAAATGAGCCTGATCTGTCATTGCCAGAGGAACTGGAGAGTTTGCCAAAGGAGGTCTTCGATCAAGTATTGTATGAGATCAAGTATGATGGCTACTTGCAGCGTGAGTTGCGGCAGATTGAAAAACTGAGCAACGTTGAATCAGTTCGTGTTCCCGCTCAGTTTGACTTCCTAACCGTGAAGGGCCTGAAGAAGGAGTCCGCCATAAAGCTGAATGAGTTGAGACCAGTCAACTTGGGGCAGGCTAGTCGTGTCAGTGGAGTGAATCCCACGGACATCAGTATCCTCCTGGTGGCACTTTTAGATTCATAAACTATTATATAACAGAAAGTTACACAAAAAATAGGGGTTTCTCCGTTGCGGATTTTTGGGAATCGGTGTAACCGAATTGTAACGCTTCAGCGGTTGCGCCAGATTCATAAATTCTAAAAATTTTGCCGATTACTAGTCATTTAGAATGGTCGCGACAAAACAGCCGAAAAAGATACTGATCGTTGATGACGAGGTCGATGTCACGGAGCTCCTCAGTTACAGCTTAAAGAAGCATGGATTTGTCCCTCAATCGGTGAATGATCCGAAGCGAGTCTTGGAAGTAGCGAAGACTTTCAAACCCGACTTGATTGTTTTGGATATTATGATGCCCGAGCTGAGCGGACTGCAGGTTTGTCGTATGATCCGCCAGGAACCCACGTTGAAAGGCATTCCTGTAATCTTTCTCAGTGCGAAGGCGGAAGAGG
>DKNL01000111.1:0-10213 GCA_002474325.1 Opitutales bacterium UBA7389 | reverse complement strand
TTAGTGATTCTCAAAAGAGTAGGGGACGGTGATGACGATCAGGCGGTGCTCCAGGTAAACGGCATCAATCTCGATGTTGAGCATCACAGCGTAAGCGTGCTTAATAAGACTGTAGAATTAACTGCCACGGAATTTCGTTTGCTCCGCGTATTGATGCAGGAGTGCGGTAAAGTACAGACTCGAGAAACCCTTCTGCGAAAGGTTTGGAATTACGAGAACGCCATGGATACTAGGACTGTAGACACTCACATGCGGCGTCTTAGGGAAAAGCTAGGTGGAGAGGGTTCTGGGCTTGAGACGGTTAGAGGAGTGGGGTATCGGATGAGTGAAAGCCGGTCTTAGCGGCTTAGATGCCAATTATGTCGTATTTCTTTATCGCTCTAGCTGCCCTCGCTGCGTTCATTTTCGCCAATAAATATTACAATCAGAAGAGAGCGATTCGCTCGTTATTGGAGTCCCTATTAACTCGGACGTCGATACTGACTCATTCCAAGAAGTTTCGCGGGATCAACGAGAACTGGATCCATTTGTTAGAGGAATTGAACTCGCTCTTGGCGGACATAAATAGATTGGAAAAGCAGAGCTCGGATCGGCTTAGGCAGATTGAGACAACGCTCGGAAGCATCCAGGAGGGCGTACTCATCATCGACCGCGACAACTACATTCTATTGGTCAACGGCGCATTGACCAATCACTTCGAAGTCTTGAGCGATAGCGTTGGCAAACGGGTGGAAAGCGCCTTGCACAGCTCGAAGTTTCTGGAATTTATTCGCGAAGTTAAGCGCGATGGCGTGGCAGCAGGGCGGGAGATCGTTTTTTCGGAGCAGAAACAAGAAATATGGATGGAGATTTCCGCGTCTCGCTTAGAAGTTGCTGAGGAAGTAGCGGCTCCTTGGTATCTCTTTGTCCTCCATGATATTACGCGACTTAAAGCGCTAGAGGACATGCGGAAGCATTTCGTTGCGAACGCCTCTCATGAGCTCAAGACACCGGTCTCGATTATCAAGGGTTATACCGAAACCTTGGTGGGCGATCACGGCAAAATGGAGCAAGAAGATCAACTGCGGTTTCTCAATGTGATCCATCGTCATGCCGAACGCCTCACTATGTTGATCAACGATCTTCTGAGTCTATCTCGGCTGGAGAGAGAGTCTCTATCATTGCATTGGTCCAACGCTGATATTTTCAGCTTGGTCCGAGACTTTTCCCATGAGTACGACCCAAGGTTGAAGGATCATGGCCGCGAATTGCTCATCGATCTGCCCGAAGAGGGAACAGCGATGGTTCGAGTCGACGTTTTGAAGATCAACCAAGTCCTGGATAATCTGATCGAAAACGCACGGAAATATACCCCGGCCGAGGGGAAAATTCGATTGGGCGGCTCCTTGGTTGATAAAGCCGTGGATATTTGGGTGGAGGACGAAGGACCCGGTGTTCCGAAAATGGATGTGGCCAAGATATTTGAACGCTTTTACCGAGTAGATAAAGGTCGCTCTCGGGATACTGGAGGGACAGGGCTCGGCTTAAGCATTGTGAAGCACATCATTGATTTGCACAATGGCCGGGTTTGGGCGGAAAATTTGGAGGGGAGGGGATTTCGGGTTACCTTCCGTTTGCCTGTCGTTGAAAAGACCGCTCCCGCCGAGGTGCTTTAATGGAATGCGATATTGTTTCGTCACGCGATTTGTAAGCGGGCGATCTCCGAGACTCCACAATCCAGATAGATACTCACTTGGGCGGTCGGTAAATTGGCCGTTACCTACGGTTTACAGTGACAAGGCGTGAGCACATAGTGAAGATTAATAGCCCGATGCGGCGAAGGTTGGTCAGACACTAGTTCTATGTTGCCCTGTTGGTATGGCAGATTTTTATGCCCGCAACAATGGTTTCTGAAGTCCATAGGAAGCGAGTGGAGGCACGAAAGTCTAAGCTGAAAGAGGAACTGGGTTCCGTTCTTGTGGGCAGGGAAGAGATAAAGTTAGAGATTGGCTGCGGCCATGGTCATTGGCTCACAGATTTCGCCGCTAGCCAGAAGGACGACTTCTTTTTTGGTATCGACTTGATAGGAGATCGGGTTGAACGAGCGAACCGAAAAGCGGAGAGAGTTGAGCTAGATAATATAGCTTTCATCAAAGCGGAGGCATCCGAATTAGTCGAACTTATGCCGGATAAGGTAGCGATAGAGTCGGTGTACGTTCTCTTTCCCGATCCTTGGCCGAAGAAGCGGCATTGGAAAAATCGCCTGATCTATCCCACGTTTCTAAATAAGTTGGCAGAGCGCTCTCTTCAAGGGTGCCGACTGTATTTTCGCACGGATCATGAAGAGTACTTCGACTGGGCCTTGCACACCTTAGAATCGGTTGAGTCCTGGCAATTGGTCGAAGGAGCGGCCTGGCCGTTTGAGCGGGAGACCGTTTTTCAAGCTAAAGCAGAGAGCTATCAGTCGCTGGTTGCCCAGAGATGCTAGAGCCTATCCCGGGGCAGCACATTGACCTTAACTAATAGACGCCGGTCATTTGCTGTAGGAAGCTCGCTTGCGAGCGAATCAATGCGGGCTAATTCCAGGGAAACAATCGCTTGCAAGCGAGCTTCCTGCACCCTCGAACGACATAAGATGAGGATATGCTTTAAGATAGGTTCTAAGGTTTATCAGCTGTAGAAGGCTAGGGCGACGACTTGCACGACGATAGCTAAAAAGAGCAAAAGGACGCAGAACAAGTAGAAGGTATCGAAAGACCGACGCTTGAACAGCGAAGGATTCTTTGGGCGAGGGCTGTATTTGCTACTTTGCGATCCTTGGCTGCGCTTCTTGTCTCCAGCTTCGAAAATCGCTTCTGAAAGATCCTGATTAGGCATAGGTCGATGGGCTATTGTATAAGATATGTAAATTCAACGAATTGGGCCTCGTTATTAGCAGTTGTTCTAAGTTCAACATTGTTTGCTACAATCCAAATCATATCTACTGGATTTGTCTTTAGAGAGTTGACCCGCGTAATTCCATCAATCAACAACACAGGTTGTTATACAATCTCGATGGCTTCGAAGCTATTAAGATGCGAATCAAGAAATCATTTCCACTCATATTTGGTTACCTTACCGCGGCGTCGTTGACTCACCCTATGGCGAATGCAGCGGTGTCTCCCGCACCGGAAAGTCTTTTTACCGTACTCGGATTGCCCATCACCAATAGCATGTTTACTAGCTGGGTCGTGTCGTTACTATTAATAGGAGTGATCCGGCTGATGGTCAAAACTCCGCAGCTCGTGCCAACAAGAGGGCAGGCAATTATTGAAAATCTGGTAGTTGGGATTCACGATATCGTTGCTCCGATCACGGGGAAAGCTGCTGCGAAAGCGGCCTTCCCACTTCTGATTGGCTTGTTCACCTATATTTTAATACACAATTGGAGTGGCTTGTTTCCGGGAGTCGGCACGATTGGCACGCACGATGATCATGGGCACTTTATACCCTATATTCGTCCGGGCAATGCGGATCTAAACGGCACAGCAGCGCTGGCCATCGTATCCATGGTTGCCTGGTTCTACTTCATCTTCAAATACGCTGGAATCAAGGTCATCGCTTACGACCTTTTCGGAAACAAAGCGAAGAAGGAGGACGTTCCCTCCGCCTTGTATTACTTTCTCTTCCTGATTTTCGGCACGGTGGGATTCATTGAGATTATCTCGATCATTTTCCGGCCCATCTCTCTTTCGTTCCGTCTTTTTGGCAACGTATTTGGCGGGGAGAATTTGCTGCACTCCATGACTGGCCTGTTCAAGTGGGGGCTTCCAATTCCATTCTATTTTCTCGAGCTTCTGATCGGGCTGGTCCAGGCGCTGGTCTTTACCCTACTCGTGAGCGTTTACATTGGGCTAATCTGCAACCATGGGGATGAGGAGCATCATTAATTAAAGAAAACAATTTTGGCGTTGAGACCATATTCTCATGTGGGCGGCGTCATCGGAAGCTAACAAAATAACCTATATATATAATGATTCAAATACTCGCAGAAATGAGCGGAAGCATCCAAGGAGGCTTGGGTTGTCTAGGAGCGGCGATTGGCGTAGGGCTTGTCGGGGCTAAGGCAGCGGAAGCAGTGGGGCGCAATCCAAGTGCTTCTGGCGCGATTATGGTCCAGGCCATTATCGGTATGGCCCTTGCGGAAGCGGTAGCATTCTACGCGCTCTTCCTTGGTTAGAAAGATTTGCGTCGGCTTCGTTCTCGGAGCCGACGCCGAGATTTCATCTCTTTAAACGCATCGGAATATGTCATATCTCCCAACAATCATCGCAGCCACCAACGAGCATGGGGCCGAAGCAGAAGGCGGCATCCTCAATCAGTTCGGAATTGAAGGGCCTTTCCTACTATCGCAAATCATTAGCTTCATCGTTGTTGCCTATGTCCTCTACCGATTCGCGTTCAAGCCGGTTTTAGCGACCATCGACGAACGCCAGGCCAAGATTGCAGATGGGCTAAAGTATACAGAGGAGATGCAGGCAAAGCTCGCGGAAGCCGAGGCTTCTCACAAGGAAATCATCCAAAAGGCGACTGAAGAAGCGCAGCAAATCGTCAACGACGCACGAGCAGTGGCGGAAGACAAAATTTCCAAGTCTTCGCAAGAAGCGGTGGTTCGGGCAGAGGAGATTATCACCAAAGCGGAGCAGCAGATCGAGCTCGACCGGACCAAAATGCTTTCGGACGCGAGAAGTGAAATTGCCCGGCTGGTTGTGGCCACTGCCAGCAAAGTTCTCTCTGAAGAGCTTTCGGAAGAGGACCGAAATCGTTTTACCGAGTCCGCAGGGGCTCAGCTGGTTGACGCAAGCAATTAGTATCTAATTTTTAATGACGCAGGACAAGCAGATAAAGGGGTTTGCGAAACAGCTCCTCAAGATGAGCTTTGAGAATGGCGAGCTCTGCGTTGAACGCGTTGACGGGGTTTTGAAAACCCTCGAGAAGAACAATCAGCGTCATCAAATCCCCGTTCTCAAAGCCTATTTGAAACTAGTCGAGCGCGAAGTCGCCAAAAGCACGGCAGTCATCAGCCATGCGGGTAGGCTCAGCCCAGAGCTTGCCACGAGTATTTCCAAGCAACTTTCAACGAAGTATGGTCGCAACGTCAGGTCAGTTACACGCGAAGACCGCAGCCTTATTGGAGGTCTATGCGTAGTCGTTGACTGTGATGTATACGATGCTTCGATCGCGAGTTCTCTCGCTTCCCTTGAATCGTCCCTTTCTTGAATCTTTGAATCCGTTTATTAAATACAAAAAACAATGAGTTCCGTCATAGAGCAGATAGAACAGCAGATAGCGAACCTCCAGTCAAAAACCGTAGCCACCAACACGGGTAAAATTCTTACAGTCGGTGACGGTGTAGCGAAAATCGACGGATTGTCGGAGGTTATGTACAACGAAATGATCGAGTTTCCTGGAGGAACAATCGGAATCGCGTTGAATTTGGAGGAAGATGAAGTAGGAGCGGTTGTTCTCGGCGAGTCGAACCACTTGAAGGAAGGCGACGAGGTTAAGTGTACAGGCACACTGCTTTCCGTTCCAGTAGGGAAGTGCATGCTCGGCCGGGTAGTCGACGCCCTGGGTCGTCCTATGGATGGAAAGGGAATAATCGACTCATCGGAAACTAATCCGGTTGAAAAAATCGCTCCAGGTATAATTGAGCGGAAATCTGTTGATCAGCCCTTGATGACTGGTATCCAATCAATCGATTCAATGATTCCAATCGGGCGGGGTCAACGCGAGCTGATCATTGGGGATCGCGGCACGGGCAAAACCACAATCGCTATCGATACCATTATCAATCAGGCCAACATCAACAAGGTCGGCTTAGCTTCGGGTGATCCTGATTTCCGCCCCGTGTACTCAATTTACGTCGCGGTTGGTCAAAAGAACTCCAACGTCGCCCGTACTCTTGGAATTCTCGAGGAGAAAGGGGCACTCGAATACACGATTATCGTTTCCGCTCCTGCCGCGGATTCCGCTGCCAACCAGTACTTGGCCCCTTACACCGGAGCGGCGATGGGAGAGTGGTTCATGTCGAACGGGATGGATGCCTTGATCGTTTATGATGACCTTTCCAAGCACGCTGCTGCGTACCGACAAATGTCGTTGGTCTTGAAACGCCCTTCAGGGCGTGAAGCCTATCCGGGCGATGTTTTCTATTTGCACTCACGGTTGCTTGAGCGGTCGGCTCGGGTTAATGAGGCTAATGGTAATGGTTCGCTAACAGCTCTCCCGATTATTGAAACTTTGGCAGGCGACCTTTCAGCTTACATTCCCACGAATGTGATCTCTATTACGGATGGGCAGATCTTCTTGGAAACCGATCTTTTCAATCAGGGTATACGTCCGGCAGTCTCAGTGGGTTTGTCGGTTTCCCGTGTAGGTTCGGCGGCTCAAATTAAGGCGACAAAGCAAGTTGCAGGAAAAATTAAACTGGAGCTTGCCCAGTTTCGAGAGTTGGCCGCCTTCGCTCAGTTCGGATCAGACTTGGATGCCAAAACCAAGGCTCAGTTGGAACGAGGGTCTAGAATCGTCGAGCTATTCAAGCAACCTGCTTTCAATCCCATCCCGATTGAGCAACAAGTGGGTGTTCTATGGGCGATGCAGAACAATTATTTCGATGATATCGATGTGTCTAAAATCGTTGAAGCGAGCAATTCACTACGCGACTTCTTCTCCTCTAGAAAAGAGGCGTTACTCACGTCGATCCGCGAGAAATCAAAGATCGATGATGATCTAGATAGAGAACTTAAAAGTGCCGTCGATGAATGGAAAACGAGCTTTAATTAAAAGAAGAACTAAGATCGAGGAGCTTACTTTTTATTTAGATAAATGCCGAATTTAAGAGAGATCCGACGCCGAATTAAGTCGGTAAAGAATACTCGCCAGATTACCAAGGCGATGGAGCTGGTGGCTGCATCAAAGATGAAAAAGGCTCAGCAGTCGGCACTCTCCGGCCAGCCTTATGCAGCTTTGTTAGCGGAAACGCTCTCCCATATCTCGACTAGAATCGAAGAGCTCGAACATCCTTTTTTCGAAGAACGGGAAGTTAAAAATCGCGGTATCATACTTGTCACTACAAATCGAGGTCTATGCGGACCGCTCAATAGCAATTTGTTTAGAGAGATCCTCCGGGCGGAGACACCTATGAAATTTGTCAGCGTGGGGCGTAAAGGGAGGCAGTTCCTTAGCCGCTCGGATCGTGATCTTATGGCTGATTTCGTCATCGATGATGCTGTTCCCTACGTACAGATCAAGCAGATGACGGAGTTTATGATCGACAAGTTTCTCTCTGGCAAGATCGACACAGTGGAGGTATTGTATCCACGGTTTATCAACGTTCTCACTCAGGCACAATCATTCGCTAAGCTTTTGCCGATCCACGGACTCGATGAAATGATTACCGAGTTGCGAGGAAAAGACGCGGAGCCATTTGAGTCGACGAAGGACAATCGGAATTTTAGTTTCGAGCCGGATCCGAAGAGTATTCTTAACAGCTTGTTACCGCTTTTCGTAGATAGACAGGCTTATCAAGCGGTTCTGAGTGCTCGGGCTTCAGAGCACAGCGCACGGATGGTCGCGATGAAGACGGCCAAGGACAACGCAACAAAACTCATCGATTCACTCACCTTGCAATTCAACAAAGCTAGGCAGGCGGCCATTACTCAGGAAATTTTGGAAATCGCGGCCGCGACCTCGAGCAATAGCTAGCGCAGCCCACTTCATAATTTTTAAATCGTACTTTTAAATTAACAGATGAGCAATACCGGAAAAATCCTACAAGTCATTGGGCCAGTTGTTGATGTCCAATTCGCCGAAAATGCGTTACCCGCAATCTACCAGGCTCTAACAATCGATTTTACTGTTGGCGGCCAGGAAGAGAAATTGACTCTTGAAGTGCAACAGCACCTAGGGGAGGGCGTCGCCCGAACAGTAGCGATGTCCTCAACTGAAGGACTGAAACGCGATATGGATGTTGTGGATACAGGTTCACCGATTTCTGTCCCGGTTGGTGAGGGCGTTTTGGGACGTATTTTCAATGTAACTGGTGATACCGTTGACGGGCGGGGATCAGTCGAACACGAAAAGAAGTATCCAATTCACCGTCCGGCACCTCCACTGACCGAGCAAGATACGAAGGCGAACATCCTAGAGACGGGTATTAAGGTTATCGATCTCATTTGCCCATTCATCAAGGGCGGTAAGGTTGGAGCTTTTGGAGGAGCGGGTGTTGGCAAGACGGTTGTGATCATGGAGCTGATCAACAATATCGCTAAGACTCACGGTGGTTATTCGCTTTTTGCTGGAGTAGGGGAGCGTTCTCGCGAGGGCAACGATTTGTACCACGAGATGTCAGACTCGGGCGTTATTGATCAGGACAATATCGCCAATTCGAAAGTCGCTTTGGTTTATGGGCAAATGAACGAGCCACCTGGAGCTCGTATGCGAGTAGCCCTTTCTGCCTTGTCTATGGCTGAGTATTTCCGTGACGAAAAGAACCAAGACGTGTTGCTTTTTGTGGATAACATCTTCCGTTTCTCTCAGGCAGGTTCCGAAGTATCCGCTTTGCTTGGACGATCTCCATCGGCTGTTGGCTACCAACCAACTCTCGCATCCGAGATGGGCACGCTTCAGGAACGAATTACTTCCACCAAGAAAGGTTCGGTTACATCTTTCCAGGCAGTTTATGTTCCTGCTGACGATTTAACCGATCCGGCCCCGGCCAATACCTTTGCGCATTTGGACTCGACTATTGTATTAGAGCGGGCAATCGCTGACTTAGGTATCTATCCAGCTGTAGATCCGCTTGCATCCGTATCAAAGGCGCTAGAGCCCGACGTAGTCGGTCAAGAGCACTACGAAGTGGCCCGGGGTGTTCAAAGTGTACTTCAGCGCTACAACGATCTACAGGACATAATTGCTATCCTCGGTCTCGATGAGCTTTCGCCCGAAGACAAACAAACGGTTTACCGGGCCCGTAAAATCCAGAAGTTTCTTTCTCAGCCATTTAACGTAGCTGAAGTTTTCACTGGCTTCCCCGGTAAAATCGTTCCCGTAACCGATACAATCAAAGGTTTTAAAATGATTCTTGACGGAGAATTGGATCACGTAACTGAAAACGACTTCTACATGAAGGGCTCCATAGATGAAGTGCTCGAAGCATCGGAAACATCTTAATTTAGAATCGTGAAACTCGAAATCGTCATCCCTAAAGGAAGAGTCTACGAAGACACGATCGATTCGATCGTGGTTCCGACGAGTTCGGGTGAAATCAATATTCTTCCCGGCCATATCCCATTGGTCACAGAAGTCGAGCCGGGTGGAATTATTGTTTCTAAGTCGGGAGAAAAGCAATTTCTGGCGATCAGTAAAGGCTTCGCTCAATGCTTAGGTGATAAAATTTCTATTCTAGCGGAAGACGCTATTCACATGGACGAAATCGACGAATCAGCTGTCGAAGACGCCCAGAAAAGAGCAGAAGAATCTTTAGCTACCATAGAAAAAATGTCTGACGAAGAAATCGTAATGTTAGAGACTCAGGTAGCTTACGCGCAGGCTCAGATTCTAGTGAAGAAAAAGAAATCGTGAGTTTAGCAGGGGAAGTGTTAATAATAGCTGTTTGCGAATAGAGTGATTAATGGATCGCCCTGTTCACGAGGTTTTTGCATAAAACGATTGAAGCGTGATTGACTCAACAAGTTCCCTTAGTTCTACTATCAATGTAAAACTTTTGCTATTTTTATTAAAGGTTGATTCTATGCTCTAAAAAGTTTAGATTCCAGATCGTCAGAACTTCAAGGCGAATACCAAAATAGTAAAACGTATCCAAGATACTACGAAAGGCTGCGTTATAACAAACTTCGTTCCAGCCACTTTCGATAGCAAGATACTGATATATCGTTGCGAAAGAACACTTCGTTCTATTCGCAATGATCGTAAAAGCATTTGCTATACGGTAAAAAATTCTAAAAGTTAAACTATAATGATTCAGTTTTCCTTCGAATTACGTTCCAGGAATAAATTCAGTTAAAAAAATAAAGCATAATTTTAATCTATTTCAAATCTATGAGTAAAATCAAAGAATACGATACACTTTACAACGGTCCGGACCCGAAATTAAAAAATACTGAATATAGTAAACTTCATGACCTTCATGACAAATTTCGTGGACAACGGATATTTGTAATGGGGAATGGGC
>DKNL01000102.1:7922-13966 GCA_002474325.1 Opitutales bacterium UBA7389 | reverse complement strand
CGGTCCCTGGAATCGCTCGGCATCAGTGCGGACATCCTTAGAGGAACTGATTTGGAGCAACGCATGATACGTGACTTGCGTACAAGCTTCATGGACGTGGGAGGGGTTTTCGCTCCGAGTGATGAAGCGCTGGCTTCGACCGCGGACATTACCATCCGCGGAAACTCGGGAACGCGGGTTCTGAGCATGGTAGATGGGGTAAAAACCAACTCTGCAATCTTTTCGGCTGGGCGTTTTATGGCTGGAGCCAGTGGATTCAATCTGGATCGCGTGGAGATTGTCCGCGGTCCCCAAAGCACGCTATATGGATCCAGCGCGATTGGGGGTGTCATTCGATTGGAAACCCGCCGCGGACAAGGCGATCCCACTTATCGAGTCACTGCGGAAGCGGGATCGTACAATAGTCAGTTGCTAGCATTTCAGGGCCAGGGCGAGACTGGAAATCTAGACTATTCGTTTCACGTTGCTAATCAGGAGAGTGACAACGAGGGAGTAGATAACGAAGGCAAAATGAAGAGCTACTCGTTTCGACTCGACTACGCTCTGTCAGATACAACGACCGTTGGGATCGCCTCTCGAGGCGAGTTTACCGACTACAGCAATCCGGGTGGGGATCTAACGCCTCCACCATCTGATCGAATTCAGAGCGATACATTTGCTCTCAGCGCGTACTTGGAAACGGAGACCGATCGATGGAGTCAAAGGGCAACATTGTCATTGCTTGATGAATACTATCGACAGACAGGTTTTCTCTATATCGGAGACGCAGCGAACTTGGCCTTCGAATGGCAAAACGCTTACAATGCTTCAGATTCGGTTCGCATCGTTTCAGGAGTTTCTTGGGAGAGGCAGGAAGGTAACGACAATTCCTTTCCAGAGAGCAAAGGGGATAGCAACGCTATTTTCGCCCAGGCGGAGATCGCTTCCGGCGAGGCCATTGACCTTGTGCTAGGTGCCCGCCATGATGACTACGAGTTCTCGGGATCGAAAACCACTTGGCGGGCTAACGGCTTGTGGCGACTGAGCGACCGTTTCGCTGCTCGGGCAGCATTTGGCACGGCTTTTAGAGCCCCGAACTTTTTCCGCCTGTTTTCGACTTCAAGTTTCGCATTGGGAAACCCTAACCTGCAGCCCGAAGAAAGCGAAGGCTGGGAAATCGGTCTAGATGCGTACTCGAACAGTGGAAACTTTCGCGCGGGCGTCACCTACTTTAGAAACGACATCGAGAACCTAATCGTTTGGACGCCTACCGAAGGATTCGATGGCACCTACGAAAATAGAGACATCGCCGAGAATTACGGAGTCGAAACCTACGTGGATCTAGATATCCGAGAAGATTGGTCGGCGACCTTCGCTTATACGTGGACAGAGTCGAATTCTACCAATCTGGCTTTCGGTTCCACGACTCGACAACCCGCTATTCCCCGACACCAGTTTAGTTTTTCCAACGCCATTCAGTTTGGGCAGCGAATATCCGCGAACTTTGGGTTGAGTTACGTGTTGGACCGAGAGACTTTTGGCGGCCTGGACATGGACAACTATCTCCTGTTGAGAATCGCTTCCCGGTACCAGGTCAATGACGCCTTAGCTTGGACCTTGCGTGTGGAGAACGCTTTGGACGAAGACTATACGGCAAGCGAATCCAGTTTCAGCGGAAGGATCAAGGCCCGAGGAATGGCGGCATTTGGCGGATTGGAATGGGACTTCTGAGATTTTCTAGATTCGAGAAGTGAGCGTATGAAAAAGGTCGTATTCAGTGTTCTAGGCATTTCGTTCTTGGCCATCTGGCCATCGATTGCTCAGAATGTGGGTGCATCTTTGGACCTACGGTACGCGGAAAACTTTTCCATAGAGGAATTCGAAAGCCACCGGATAGTTACGGTCCGAAACCCTTGGAGAGGATCTGGAGACACGCTATTCCGATATGCGCTCGTGCCAAGAAGGGTGGAGCTCCCTAAGCTGGATGCCGATATTCGAATTATCAGAACTCCCGTCAAACGACTGGCGGTTTTGGGAACGGTCTATTTGGCCCATGTGGAGACCCTGAACTTATATCAGGAGCTGATAGGAGTCGCTCATGCGAAATATGCTAATGACAATAAGACGTTACAGCAGTTAGAAAGTGGATACACTAAGTCGATACCGGGCGAAGGATCGATCGACATCGAGGTCACCTTGTCATTGCGGGCCGACCTTATCCTCGCCAGTGCCGTAGGCGATCCTCAACATGACGCTCACCCATTATTGGAGCGAACCGGGCAAACGGTGGCGGTAACTGCCGGCTACATGGAGAGTCATCCTCTGGGACGAGCAGAGTGGATAAAATTCACGGCAGCCTTTTTCGAAAAAGATGCTTTAGCGAAGACCCTTTTCGATGGAATTGCGGATCGATACGAGGAGCTATCCGCCTTGACGGAATTGATTGATAAGCGTCCAACTGTCTTAGCCAATGCCCCATTCGGGGGCGTTTGGCACGTCCCTGGAGGAAAGAGCTTCACGGCCCAAGCGATAGACGATGCAGGTGGCCGGTATCTATTTAAGTCACTCGATTCTTCTGGAGGCGTGCCTGTTGATTTGGAAAAGGTCTTTTTTCGGGCTTGGGATGCGGATTTCTGGATACATCCTGGCCAAGCTCGTTCTCTACTGGAATTGGAATCGATGGACCGCAGGTTTGTGGAATTCAGGGCCTTCAAGAATGGGAATGTGTACAATAACTCAAAGCGTATCGGCCCTGGTGGCGGCAACGAAGTTTGGGAACGCGGTGTTTTGCGCCCGGATGAAACGTTAGCTGACCTCATAGCTATTTTCCATCCGGAACTTATTGGCCAACGTGAGCTCGTTTACTATGAACGGCTGCTTAGCGATAGATAACGCGTAACAAGAATATGGATAGAAGCAGAATCGTTTTCTCATTCATCTGTCTCATTGTTTTAGGGACTGTGGCATTCCTGGCAGGAATTTGCCTCGGATCGGTCAATATTCCACCGTTTGAGGTAATCAAAAGCCTCTTCGGGTCCGACGATGCTGGTACGCTGCAATCAGCTATCGTTTTGGAGTTTCGATTGCCCCGCACAGTCACATCCGCGTTTGCCGGGGCGTCTTTGGCGGCCGCTGGTCTGATGATGCAAACCGTGTTTCGCAATCCCTTAGCGGATCCCTTCGTCCTGGGCGTCAACAGCGGGGCCAGTTTGGGCGTTGCTATAGCCTTGCTGGTCCTCGGTCCCGGAGGAATCGTACTAGCGAGTCAAACCCCGTTAACCGGCAGCTTGCTGGTTGTGGTAGCGGCTACCATAGGGGCAGGCGCATCGCTAGGTCTAATATTGATTCTGTCTAGACGAGTGGACGTCACGTCTTTGCTGATACTTGGGCTTATGATCAGTTATGGGGTTAGCTCGATCGTCAGCATCTTGATCTATTACAGCATGGCGGATCGCCTGCAGGTCTTCTTTAACTGGTCTTTTGGGAATTTTGGAGCGGTGACCTTGGGCCAACTAGGTCTCTTCATTCCAATAGTCATATTAGGATTGATTGGGGCGATTTTGCTCGTGAAGCGGCTAGACGCATTTCTGTTGGGCGAGCGCTATGCCAAGTCTCTAGGGGTCGGCGTGGAGGGTTCGCGATTGGCGATCCTGGGGTGCGCGTCACTCCTAGCTGGTGTAGTAACTGGGTTTTGCGGACCCATCGGATTCATCGGGATCGCTGCCCCCCACCTTTGTCGCTACCTTTTTAAGACATCGGAACATCACGTTCTCGTACCTGCGTCCATCCTCATGGGCGCTTTAGTCGGATTGACTTCCGATATTCTAGCTAGAGCGCCCGGTTTGGAAGGGACGCTACCATTGAATTCGGTCACTGCCCTCATTGGTGTTCCGGTGATCATTGCCGCTTTGTTAAAACAGAAGAGCTACCAGAGGCTGTTTGGCGGATGAGTCACCATGATACAGTGCTAGATTCCGAGATATTAGTTATCGGATACAAAGAGAGTGGGCAAAAGGTAGCTGAGAATCTGTCAGTTTCGCTAAAGCCCGGAGAGTTCGTGAGTCTCTTGGGTCCGAATGGTGTGGGTAAGTCCACATTGATTCGGACGCTCGCGGGTATCGACGAGCCATTGGGAGGAAGAGTTTTCTTAAAAGGGGAGCCCTTGTCAGACTTGACGCCTAGAGAGCGGTCTCGTCGAATAAGTGTTGTACTAACAGATTCACTACCGGGAGCCATGCTTTCCGTATACGGCCTCATTGCTTTAGGGAGGCATCCCTATACGGGATTAATGGGAGGGTTGGCGAAGGATGACAAGGAGCGGATCGACTGGGCGATTGAAGCCATGGGCATACAGGATTTGGCGATTCGACGTTTTGGGGAGATTAGCGATGGAGAGAGACAGAAGGCACTAATCGCTAGGGCCCTGGCTCAGGAAGCGGATGTTCTTCTGCTGGATGAACCGACGGCGTTTGTCGATTTACCAAGACGCGTGGAAATCGTCAACGTGTTGCGGGAGTTGGCCTATTCCCAAGGATTGGCGGTGATGGCGTCATCGCATGATCTCGAACTTTCATTAAGCTTCTCTGATAAGCTGTGGCTAATGGATTTCGAAGGGACGCTCACGACTGGCGTGCCTGAAGATCTGGTTTTGCAAGGTAGCGTCGCGAGATTGTTTCAGGGTGAATCCTTTGGCTGGGATGCGGAATCGGGTGGATTTAGAGTCCACAAAACACCCGCCAGATTCGCTAGAGTTAGCGGGGGTGGTGAGGCCTGTTATTGGGCTCGACAGGCACTGGAGAGAGTCGGATTTGGATTAAGAGACGATGATGAAGTCGCGCTTGAAGCTACGGTGAGCTCTGATGCGAATGGTGTTCCATTATATCAAGCGATCATTGGGGATCGATCGAAGACTTTTACCAATTTAGGGGACCTGCTTGCATGGATAGGTCGAATGGATGGGGCAGTGTCTGGACATCGACCGAAATACGACTAATTGTTATTGGACTTGTTTTGATGAGATAAGAGGTATGAAAGGCAAGATTACGACTAAGCAAGGGGATGGGGGAACAACGTCGATTGTAGGCGGGGAGCGGGTTGCGAAAGACGATCCGCGTATCGAGTGCTTGGGCGAATTGGACGAAGCCAACAGCGCATTGGGGCTGCTGCGTTCCAAGCTCGAGGCCGACCATCAATGGGAAACTGGGTTGCAACGTATTCAGACGGAAATGATGAATCTGATGTCGCGTGTGGCGACGCCATCAGCACATGAGCCGAAACCGAGGGTACCCTTGCCGGAGGGATCAGCTGAATGGATGGAAACATGGATGGATTCTATCGAAGAAGCCTTGCCATCCGAAACTGAGTATTTCCTGCTTCCTGGAGGGGGAGAAATTTCGGCTTTGTGCCATATTTGTCGAACTCAGGTTCGCCGAGCAGAAAGGCGACTAGTAACCTTGAACCGTATGGATCCGGTCGACTCATCCATTCTCGTGTTCGTAAATCGGCTTTCGGATCTGCTCTTCAAGCTGTCCCGCCAGGCTATGCAAGATTGCGGCGTCGATGAAGAACGCTGGCGCTTGTTTGTAGAAAAGCGGAAGTAGTCGTCCTGGTTAGGCAAATAAGAAGGCCGGAAGCGATAGTCGCTCCCGACCATGGTTCCCTTTTCCCTTTGGAGTGGACATTCCCCCAAACGCCCACTCCTTTCTAAAGTTCCTTTATGAACGGCGGCTGAAGTAGGAACGAAAGCGTTACAAATCCGTTTTGCACTTCAACCGGCGAGATGATTCCTGAGGCGACCAGTGCTTAGCACCGATTGTTGATAGCGTCGTTGCGGAGTTTGTATAGCGACTCGATGGATTTGGCGAGCTCGGTCGAGTTCAAGTGGCCGTCCTGATTCACATCGTGGTTGCTTACCATCAAGGCGGCGACGTTCTCCGGATTACGGAGGCTGTACTTTCCTTCTTTGTGACCGCCTCCGGCGAAAGCGGAAGAGGCAATGATAGTGACTGCGGCAAATGCGGTGATAATTTTCGCGGCATTCATTTTTGTGATTTCTCCAGTTATTT
>DKNL01000102.1:6772-7528 GCA_002474325.1 Opitutales bacterium UBA7389 | reverse complement strand
AGAATTACAGAAAAGGGTCGGCTGGATTACAGGGTTGTAATTTTAGGCAATTTCCGGTCTTGAAAAAAGAAATAGGAATTTAAATATTTATCTATTAATAGTTTATATAAAATAAATTTTCTAAAAAAACTTGTAGCCGAATGGGTATAAACCTCTCAGACTGGGTCAGTCCGCTTAGAAAATGACGAATATAGCCACTTTTCTCCTCTCATTAATGTTTCTATCCTACCTGTTCGCTGATGAATGTTCGGTGAGCATGAAGCGATTTGGAGAGCTTCCGGATGGGGAAGCGGTACATCTTTACACGCTCAAGAACGCCAATGGGATGACCGTAGGCATCACCAATTATGGTGGCATTGTCACCCGGTTACTCGTACCTGACCGTCTTGGGCGAATGGGGGACATTGTGCTAGGCTATGATAATCTAGAAAGCTATTTGGATGTTTCGCCGTACTTTGGTTGTGTCGTGGGCGTTTACGGGAATCGCATAAAGGACGGAAAATTCGAATTAGATGGAAACCAGTATCAGGTCACTACGAATAGCGAGGCGGGAGGGGCTCCGGTCCATCTCCATGGTGGCGACAAAGGATTGGACAAGGTGTTGTGGAGTGCTCGGCCGATTGTGAATAAGAATAGTGCCCTTTTGGTGCTGAATTACATTCATCCAGATGGAGCCGAGGGATACCCTGGCAACATTCGCATACGCGTTGTTTATCGTTTAACGAATGAGAATGCGCTGGAGGTGGCCTATCGGGC
>DKNL01000102.1:0-6502 GCA_002474325.1 Opitutales bacterium UBA7389 | reverse complement strand
ACGCGTTGTTTATCGTTTAACGCATGAGAATGCGTTGGAAGTGGCCTATCGGGCGACGACTGACAAGACGACTGTCATCAATTTGACCCACCACTCCTACTTTAACCTGAACGGGGAGGGTGTGGGCACGCCGCTGAATCATGAACTGATAATAAACGCCGATCGCATTACGCCTATCACCGCCCAAATGGTGCCGACGGGAGAACTGCTGCCAGTTAAGGGAACCCCGTTTGATTTCACAAAGCCGAACAAGCCCGGGGATCGTATTAACGATGATCATCCGCAAATCAGCCTTGGGGGCGGATATGATCACAATTGGGTGCTCAGTCGCCAGGGCGAGGAAATGGAGTTGGCAGCCAGCGTCTATGAGCCTTCCAGTGGAAGATACATGGAAGTATGGACGGAAGAACCGGGTATCCAATATTATAGCGGCAACTTCCTAGATGGTTCGATTGTTGGCAAAAGCGGAGTTCCCTATGAATACCGGTCTGGATTCTGTCTAGAAACCCAGCATTATCCTGATTCGCCCAATCACCCGAACTTCCCCTCGACAATATTAAAGCCCGGCGAGATCTACGATACGAAGACGGCCTACCGTTTCAGCGTGCGTTAGTGGGATTATACGCTAGGAGTGGCCAAAATTAGTAGAGTAGGCTTCCAGTCGTATTGGGCATAACTCTAAGAGCGACGATGGGTCCGTTGCATCGTTATTCCATTATAGTCAAGATGCCTGTGCTACTTTTTCCAATCGTCGCTCTGCTTGCACCGTCTTAGCATCGCGGAGGCATGAGATTAGCAGCTAGCTCCACGCCGCTTCCGTTGAATTAAATCCTTGCCGAACGGGCTAAGCTGGGCCGTTTTTAGGGTGCGGCCTAAACCGCTCCCTCAGTTATCCTCTTCCAGTTATGTTCTCCCTGATTTCCTTCATCGCTTTTACAGGTCTTGTGGCGGTCGTATCTTACCTGAAGACCCACAAGGACGACCACGCTCACGGCAAGAGCTATTTCTTAGCAGGGAACATGCTAACCGGTTGGGTAATCGCCGGCTCCTTGATGCTGACGAACCTCTCGACGGAGCAATTGATCGGACTGAATGGAAACGCTTACACGCACGGCGCTCAAGTAATAGCCTGGGAAGTCATTGCAGCGATCGGCATGGTGGTAATGGCACTCTACTGCTTCCCCAGATATTGGAAGGGACAGATCGCTACGGTTCCGCAGTTCTTGGAACGGCGTTTCGACAAGCAGACCCGTCAGTTTTTGGGTGCTGTCTTCATGTTCTCGCTAGTCACCAACCTGCTTCCATTCGTGCTTTATTCGGGAGCGATCGGCATGAACACCCTTTTCGATGTGCCGGAAATGCTGGGCGTGAGCGATACCGCGGCGACCTGGATTATGGTTTGGGCCATAGGTATTTCTGGAGGAATCTATGCCGTATTTGGCGGGTTGAGGGCGGTAGCCATTTCCGACTCGATAAACGGACTTGGTTTGCTAATCGGTGGATTGTTGATTCCCGTGCTCGGATTAGCTGCTTTGGGCGATGGTAATATCTTCGCGGGTTGGGGGACGATTGTCCGGGACATTCCCCAGCAGCTAGATCCGCTCGGCGCAGAGGGCGATAACATCCCCTTTAGCACATTGTTTACGGGAATGCTGCTGCTCAATGTCTACTACTGGTGTACTAATCAGTCGATCGTTCAGCGGACCTTTGGGGCCAAGTCCCTAAAGGAAGGCCAGAAGGGTATTTTAATTGCGGCCTGTCTCAAGTTAGCAGGGCCTATCTATTTGGTGCTGCCGGGCATCATAGCCCTGCAAATGTTCGGCCCCGACTTGGAGAAGCAAGACCTGGCTTACCCAAGCCTGGTTGCCGAAGTCCTACCTCCAGCTTTGGTCGGGTTCTTCGGAGCGGTAATTTTCGGGGCGATCTTGAGCTCCTTCAATAGTGTGCTCCATAGCTCCTCCACGCTCTTCGGATTGGATATCTACCGCGGAATGATAAAACCCGAAGCGACGGACGAGGAAACAGTACGGGTAGGCAAGCGATTTGGGATCATCATGGCCCTGGTTGCAATGTCCTTAGCTCCGTTCATCGGGAAAGCGGAAAGCTTGTTTACTTTAATGAAAATGCTGGCGGCAGTTACCAACGTACCGATCTTGGCGATCATTGCCATGGGTATGCTAACGACTAGCGTTTCGACAAGAGCTGCCAAAATTTCGCTATTTACTGGTATCGTTCTCTTCGCTTTGGCAAACTTCGTCTTCGCGAATTCCATTGGCCTGCATTGGCTTCACGTAGCGGCCATCATTTTCGCGATTATTTGCTCGCTCATGTTGATCCTTAGCAAAGTCTATCCTCTGAAAAAGTCTCGAGAAGACGTCGCCCTCAAGCCCGAAACTGAAGGAGCTTGGAGCTGGGCCAAAGGTCTAGGGTTTACGGTAGTTGTAATGGTATTCTTGATATACACCTTTCTGCACCATATAGGTAGTGCATAGGGTAGAGAAGGTAGGGCTGCTTACTTGTCTCGCCATAACCGGGTGAAGGCGGATCCTCAAGCAGCCCGGCCTTTATGATTCGGTCGCCTGCGGTCGGCGAATTTTGGGTATTATAGTCTCCGTCAGTTCACGCATACGATCGACATCGGCGAGAACGGAATCCTGATCCCCATAGATTGGAGTGATGCCTAGGCCTTCCAATCGTTTCTTCGCTTCGGGAATCTCTATGGTGGTCTTGAGAACGTCCGCGATTTTAAATTAAGCTATCCTTAGGCTTTTGGCTTAGGCAGTTTGGCTTTTGATTGTTTCTGCAGGTCTTCTAGTTTGCCGAGAAGCTCTTGGAGCTTCTCTGGGCGAGAAATAGAAAGGTTATGGGTTTCACCAAGATCGGAACTCAAATTATAGAGCTCCGCTTTTTCATGGTGATAAAATTGAATGGCCTTCCAATCGCCTGAACGAATAGCGGAGCCAGGCGTCCAGGTCGAGCCGTGGTAGTGAGGATAATGCCAATACAGTGTGTCGCGATTTAGGTGAGCGCCTTTGATCGCTTCCATTAGGCTGACTCCATCTCGATGTACACGCGGCATCTTCTGAATGCCGGCAAGATCAAGAATCGTAGGGAAAAAATCCATACTGATTGCAAGTTCCTTGGATACGTGTCCAGGCTGGCTGACACCTGGAGCTCGAATGATCAATGGCACGCGAATCCCTCCTTCGTAGCACCATCCCTTCCCAGCTCTTAGTGGCAAGACGGATGCAGGCCCTGGGGTGGCTTTGGTGGATAGGCCCCCGTTATCCGATGTGAATACAATTACGGTGTTTTCGTCTAACCCGCGCGATTCGATAGCATTAAGCAAGCGACCAACGCTGGCGTCCAATGACTTGGTCATCGCCGCCAGCTTGGCATTGTCTTGTCTCGAATGCGTCAAACCATCGTGTTCCACGATAGGGGTGGCGACGCCCTTCAGGGATTTCGCTTTCTTTTCGAAGTAGTCGTTGTACTGATCGCAACCTTGGATAGGTGTATGTACCGTGTAATAGGCTAGATAGAGGAAAAAGGGTTGGGATTGATTTCGCTGATCTAGGAAAGCGATCGACTCATCCGTAAGCCTATCAGTCAGATAGTGATCATCTGGCTTGTCTTCCAGTTGGGGGTTCTTGAATGGGGCGTAGTAGCCGCCTGGCGGGCTGCCTCTATCGTGCCCTCCCTTGTTTATATCGAATCCTTGGTCCTCGGGGAAATGCCCTTCGCTGCCCAAATGCCATTTTCCAGCGTAGAAAGTTTGATACCCCTCATTCTTCAATGCCTCGGCGATGGTAGTTTCGTCCAGAGCCAAATTGTCCCTGTCTTCAGGGGTCGAGAGCTTGGGCTGCTTGGGGACAAGGCCAGGTATCCAGTCGGTTATGTCGACTCGGGATGGATATCGACCCGTCATAATTGCGGCTCGAGTGGGGGAGCAAACAGGCGAGGCGGCGTAAGCGTCTGTAAAGCGGACCCCGGAAGTGGCCAAGGCGTCGATGTTTGGAGTTTCGTGGAAATCGCTCCCGTAGCACCCTAGCCCCATCCACCCCAAATCATCAACAAGGAGAAAAACGAAATTGGGCTTAGCGGCTTGAGCATTCCCCACCCCGATAGATATTGAAAACTGGAGTAGACCTAGCAAAAGGAGACGGATTGAGCGATTCATCAAAAGTTGCGATAGATTTGGGCTGCTGATTCCCACCGGTTAGTGAGTAGTGTCCAAGTATTTTGGAAAAGGGCCCAAATTTCAATAGATTTCAGGAGTCAAGGGCCCTTGCATCTTGCCTAGTAATCGGTTTCAAAGGGGCGAATTTATCATATATGTGCAAACGTTTATTAATACGCCCGCTAATCACCCTGTTTTGCTTGAGCATAAACCTGGCTACTTTTGCAGAACGTCCGCCCAATATCGTCTATATTCTGGCAGATGACCTCGGTTGGGGGGACCTAAGTCTTTATGGGCAAAAGTATTTCCAAACGCCCAACATAGATCGCATAGCGAAAGAGGGTATTCAGTTTACTCAGCATTATTCCGGTAGCACGGTATGCGCTCCGTCTCGATCTTGTTTGATGACGGGCCTGCACACCGGCAATACGCCCATTAGAGGAAACTTCGAGATAAGGCCTGAAGGTCAAATGGCTATGCCGGCCGAAAGCGTGACGATAGCAGAGGTTCTCAAAGCAGAAGGTTACGTCACCGGAGCGTTTGGAAAATGGGGATTGGGATTCCCCAAATCTGAAGGCGATCCTACGAACCAAGGCTTCGACGTATTTTTTGGATACAATTGCCAGAGAATAGCCCACAATTACTATCCCTATCACCTATGGTCGAACCTGGACAAGGTAGAATTGGAAGGCAATGAAGGAAAAGACGAGGGAGTGTATGCTCCGGACTTGATTCAGGAAAAGACCTTGGAATTCATCGAACAAAATAAAAACCAACCCTTTTTTTGCTTTGTCCCACATGTGATCCCCCACGCGGAGCTATTCGCTCCAGATAGGTACATGGCCCGTTTCAGAGGAAAGCTGCTTCCGGAAAAATCGTATGAAGGAACCGATGACGGCCAAAATTTTCGAAATGGCCCATACGGTTCCCAGCCAGAAAGCCACGCGGCATTCGCGGCCATGGTTACAATGCTGGATGATCATGTCGGCCAAATCCTGGACAAATTGTCGGCTCTCAAGATCGATAAGAATACGCTGGTGATCTTCACCTCTGACAATGGAGCCCACCGGGAAGGGGGAGCGGATCCTGAATACTTTGATAGTAATGGGCCCTTCCGGGGATTAAAGCGGGATCTCTATGAAGGCGGTATTCGCGTCCCCATGCTGGCCCGTTGGCCCGGACGCATAGCTCCCAACTCGGAGTCTGATCATATTTCCGCATTTTGGGACGTATTCCCAACTTTCTGTGAAATTGCTGGAATTTCGATTCCAGACGGTCTGGATGGAATATCCTTCGCTCCGACTTTGCTACGGTCCGGGTCGCAACGTTTGCATGACCATCTTTTCTGGGGCTTTTATGAACGAGGTGGCCGAGTAGCTGTCCGAAAAGGAAAGTGGAAGCTCGTCAAGTACGATATCGATATGAGTCCACAAGGTCCTTGGGAACTGTACGATCTTTCCAATGACATAGGAGAAACTAAAAATCTAGCGTCGAGGCGACCTGAAATCGTCGAATCGCTAACCCGGATTGCTCGAGAATCGAATGCACCTTCGCCTGTCGAGAAGTTCAGATTCAAAAACGAGATTAACTAAGATTGATCGGCTCCAAATTCTCTTCATTTTTCGAGTGGCGGTGCCGACGGTATTGAACAATGAGGCCCTGATTCGGAGATGCCATCCAAACGATCCCGAACAGGACACCCGCGATGACAGTCATTCCCCCGGCAATTGAGGCGTTTAGCCAGGTTGCCAGGTGGAATCCGAAAACTGCGTATAAGGCTGTGAATGCCGTTGAGATACAAAGAGCGTTGGATAGCCGATCGGTTAGCAGCAACGCCGTCGCTCCCGGAAAGATTATCATAGCGATCACGAGAACGACTCCAACCGATTCGAACGAGCTTACGATTACGATCGAAAGGAATAGTGTCAGTCCGTATTGGTAACGGGCGGGACTGATCCCGAGCGATGCTGCCAATCCCGCGTCAAACGAGGTGACGAGCATTTCCTTGTAAAATGCGATTAGAAGGATGATGGCAATTACGGCGATTACGGCCATTCGAACTACTGGCTCAGGACCGATCGCCAGGTCGCCAAAGTAGGCTACTTCCTGGAGAGGAATAAATCCGAGCTCGCCGTAGAGGACGCACTCCGCATCCAAATCCACTTTGTCGGCGAAAACGGAAATCATAATTACTCCAACTGCGAAGAGACTGGAAAACACTATACCGATAGCGGCGTCAGCTTTTATCCGGGATGTATAGCGAATCGCTTCGATCAGAGCTACAGTTAACACGCCTGCCGCAATCGCCCCAATCATCATAGG
>DKNL01000273.1 GCA_002474325.1 Opitutales bacterium UBA7389 | reverse complement strand
GAATCTATTTCCGAGCGGGTTCTCTAATAGTGCGGCTCTAATTCTTGAATCCGATGGCAACAAATGCTTTTCGTTGCACTTGAGCATCTACAGGCAGGCCCGAGCCGCAACTGCTAATTCTACAGTGAAGCAATCATTGTCAGCCATTGGTGTTTTGCCTACTTTCCATGATTAAGCATCTCTGGGTGTTTCCCGAAACTGAAAATTGAATACATATAAAAAGGAAGGCCATGCAACGAGGTAGCATTTTCACTAATGTGAGCAACTCCCCAAAACTCCAATAATGATTGGGAGAAATACAAAGCACATGATGAAAATGGCCCCTGCTTTCATCTTATTCGGTCTCTCATCCTCTATATTCTCCCTGAACATATTTCTGAACGACTTGCCGAACATGCCCGCTTCTGACACCTTAAATACGTTCCATCAAGCCCTCATTCTAACCATGAAGTATTTTCATTCACTTTAGTCCTTCTTGGTCTCAGACAAGTGGCTTTCCCCTTTAAAGGTGCACCGATCCAAAAGGGGGACATCGGGACCGGAAATCTTTTAGCGAGAGCAATATGCCAATAAGTTGGGAAGCAGGACTGAGGTAAATATGCCCGACGGCACTCGCTGCCACGTCCTAACAGACACCCACGCCATCGATGCGGACTTTGCCGACGAATGGGTAGAGGCCATTGGCCAGAGTCTCAACTAAGCTATGCAGACAGACAAGAAGGATGGCATTGTTTTTGTGCTAAAATGCGGAGATGGCGAGACTCGCGAGCAGCAATGTCAGACGGTTTTGTTCATGGCGTCCGATCAGCGAGGACATGATCCGCCTGACCTTGCGTGCGTTTATTGGACGATCCACATGGACACACAGATACTCCCGCTTAAACTCGTCGATAACGTTGAGTATGCGAAGCTTGCCGCCGTGAATGGTCGTGTCGTGGACGAAGTTCCAGGTCTAGTCATGGTTGGCGATGCCTCGCCTCGGTCGTAAGGACCGTAGAGGGACCTCGAACCCTTCTTTTCGACAGAATGCCGATCTAATTCGATCGTCGAGGAGCTACTGGATTTGAATCTCCCCGATTTCTCAACGGATCTCCAAATTCGATCTCCGCGGCGCCCAGGCTAAAAAAGTAGTAGCGCCGACCAATTTTATCGTAGAGATCATCGTATTGAATATTGCCATCATAGAGATACAAGATGCCTTCCACCGTAGCATAGCTGCTGGCTTGGGGAAACGAATAGCGCCTATTGTTCGGCGGGTTTTCCAGTAAATAGAAAACCCGGCCTGTAATTACAATCGCTGGAGCATTAAAGGCATCCCTATGAAAAACCCCTTCTACTTTAGCCTTCTGCCCAATCAGGGCCCCTAAATCCACTTCGGTCGCGTAGGGAGCAATTTCCGTTTGGGCCAAAAGATTCGGGATGAGCAAAAAAAATAAGGGAACGGTCACGACCGATAATCGCGATAGAGCATGACGTCGGCGACCTGACCAACACAACTTCGCTCTACTCAGAAACATCATTATTAACAAACTAGTTATTGCCTAAGAAAAGGACCCCACTCAATCAAGCAAGCATTCAGCGATTTGGATAGCATTCAAAGCCGCGCCTTTCCAAAGCTGGTCCCCTACTACCCAGAAGCTCAATCCATTTTCGAAAGCCATACCTTTGCGAATCCGTCCGACACCACAGTTTTCCCTATTCGCGAAATCAAGCGGCATAGGATAAGCCAAATTACCAGGATCATCTACCAAATCGATCCCATGTGCCGACTCGATAGCTGAACGGGCAGCATCGACATCTACAGGATCGGCGAACTCCGCGTCAACGGACACGGAGTGCGAGCGCATCACGGGAACACGCACGCAAGTGCAGGATGCTATCAGATCGGGAATACCCATAATCTTGCGGCTTTCGTTCACCATTTTCATTTCCTCCTTCGTGTAGCCGTTATCAAGGAAGGCATCCACGTGAGGCAGAGCATTCATCGCGATTTGGTAAGGATACGCTTCCACACTCGGGTCTTCACCGCGGGAAAGTTGACCCATTTGACGTTCCAGTTCTTCCATGGCGTTCAACCCGCTGCCACTGACCGCCTGGTAGGTCGATGAAATCATGCGTTTCAAACCGAACTTCTGATGAAGCGGGTAAGTAGCCATCAGGGCGATAACGGTCGTACAATTCGGATTAGCGATAATCCCTCGGTGGCTTTTGGCCGCTTCCGCGTTTATCTCCGGGACGACAAGCGGCACTTCGGGATTCATTCGAAAAGCCGAGCTGTTATCGATAGCCGCTGCTCCAGCTTTTGCCGCTAAAGGGCAAAGCTCTTTGGAAAGCATTCCATTTGCTGAGAAAATGGCAAAATCCAGCCCCTCTAAAGCACTAGCTTTTACTTCCTCAATGGTATGGGTGGTTCCCAACGCTTCGACTTTCTTGCCAGCAGAGCGACTCGAAGCCAGAAGCCTCAATTCGGAAACGGGAAAGTTCCGCTGCTCCATAAGGGTCAGCAACTCAGTGCCAACCGCCCCGGTCGCCCCAACTATGCCAACTTTATATGCCATTGAAATCCACCCTCAACTATTGTGTTATCCCTATACTTGTGCAGCTTGCTTCAAAATGAATGTCGAATCTAGACTTCGAAATCGTACATTCACCTCCAGCTCAATTGAAATAAGAAATGCTCTCAGAATTTAAAGAGCGCTACACGCATAAGACCCGATCCTTGAATATCAAGCCCTCAGTGCGAAGACTCTTCGTTTCTATCGAGCGGCAGATCTGCTGGCTTGATTGCGACGACTATCCGCTGACTCGAACTTTCCGAGTATCAACCGGTATAAAACCCCCCTCTAATCAAGAAGGTTCCAATGGGACCCCGATTGGATTACATTGCATCCAAGAAAAAATTGGAGAGGGAAGTCGGGTCGGAACCTTATTCAAAGGGCGAGTTCCCATTGGCAAGCAATACGCTGAGCTAGATCCAAACGAGCAGGAAGCCAATTTGATCACCTCTCGCATCCTCTGGCTCTCCGGCTTGGAGACCGGCTACAATCGAGGACACGGCCATGATAGCCACGACCGCTATATCTACTTCCACGGCACGAATCATGAGGATAAGATTGGTGAACCATCCAGCGGCGGCTGCATCCAACTTCTCAACACAGAAATGATTGAACTCTTCGATCTCACAGACGAAGGGGACCACGTGTACATCTCATAGATTTCCTAAGGGGCGCTTTTGATTCGAAGTTCGAGAACTGAAAACGAATGATAAAACGGGTGCCACGACTCAAAATTGTATTCAGATAAGTATGATATCGCCCAACGATGGCGCCGAAAGCCAATACTCCTCAAAGACGCTGGAATCTCTTGTTTCCCGAGTATTCGAGCCAGCTGGCTGGCTGCAGACCGCCTTGAATCTTGAATACAGGCCCCAACAAGCGAAAATGGCTAGAGCTGTTTGCAATTCGATGTCGAAGGACTCGCCTTTGATCTTCGAAGCAGGTACCGGGGTTGGAAAAAGTCTCGCCTACCTAATACCGGGAATCATACATTCTTCAGATAGTAAACGCCCTTGTATTGTCTCATCTAATACAATTTCTCTTCAGGAGCAAATCGAAGAAAAGGACCTTGCCATCTGTCGTCACCTATTCGAGGCCGTTCCCGAACTGGAACCGTATTCGGGATTCAATTCCGTAGTTCTCGTTGGCAAAGGGAATTACCTCTGCCCCACTCGCCTCGCTAATGCCATAACCAACAAAACCGAATTATTTCCGAACGAAGAACTTGATGAACTCCATCGAATTCAAAAATGGTCGATCTCAACCGACACCGGTTTGAGACAGGAGCTTGATCCGGCTCCCAAATTCGATATATGGGAAATGGTTAGCGCTGATGGTTCCGCCTGTAACCGAAAGAACTGCGATCCGAGAAGCTGCTACTACCAAAAATCGCGTGTCGAAATGCGAAAAGCTCAGGTCGTCGTCGTAAACCATAGCCTGCTGTTCGCCCTGATAAACGCTGGCGGCCTATCCCCCAATGCGAGAGGAATTTTGCTTCCCGACGACTTTCTAGTCGTAGACGAGGCCCATACCGCCGCTGATGTGGCGACCGAGCACTTTGGGTCTCGAATCAGCTCCTATGGTTTGGACCGGCAACTGAAAGGCTTATTCAACCCGAAACGGAAATCCGGTATCGTCCGAAAATGGTGCCATCCCAATCAGCTGCAACAAATCGTCGATGCTCAAGAGGCTTCCAAGGAATTCTTCAGCTACCTGGCTGCTACTCGCCTCGAAAAGAGGTCTATCGCCCGGATATCGGAACCTGATTGGACTGACGCCTCTTTACTCCCTCCCCTAAAAGCCGTAGTCCAAATAATGGATACTGTTCTATCTAGGATTGAGGATGGTTCGATGCATGACGAAATAAGGGATCAACGGACTCGAATACACGGCTATTACTCCGGGATAAGGCAGTTTGTCGAACTTGCCGAAGAGGACAACGTACATTGGATCGAGAGAACGGGTCGACGAAAGCAGATAGTCACCCTTAGAACCGCGCCCGTCAACGTGGCCCCTTACCTTAAAGAAGCCCTTTTTTCCGATAGCAGAGCCGTTATCCTAACGAGCGCTACCTTGTGTATTGCAAAGGACCTGCATCCATTTCAAAAGAGGATTGGTGCGGAAGGCGAGCGAGCCGAACTCGTCGAATCACCTTTCGATTATGAAAACAATACCCGGATATATATCGCCAGCGATATTCCCTCGCCCACAATCGAAGATTCGAACCAATCCATCAATGCAGTTATAGACTATCTTTGGTTCTGTATTAACAAAAACATTGGCGGCTCACTAGCCTTGTTTACCAGCTATTCTGATCTTCGCAAAGCAGGAGACGCTCTGGAAAATCGAATCACTCGCTCCGGTCGCGAGTTCTTTTCCCAAGGGGATGGTATGAGCCGCTCTGAAATGGCGAACCGTTTTCGAGAATCCGGTAACGGTGTACTTTTCGGCACAGACAGCTTTTGGACGGGAGTGGACGTTCCTGGCAGCTCTCTGTCGCAGGTGATTATCACCAAGCTTCCATTCGATGTGCCGACCCATCCGATCACAGAAGCGAAATCCGAGTATATTAAGGAAAATGGAGGGAACCCATTCGCGGATTTGACTTTGCCCGACGCTCTAATAAAATTTCGCCAAGGAATTGGGCGCCTAATCAGAAAAAAGGATGACAAGGGGATCATATCGATCCTCGATTCGCGTATACTCAGCAAATCCTATGGCAGGCGTTTTCTTCAGAGCTTGCCTAAGGGCAAATTCATTCGAATGAGCAAATCGGATCGCGAAACCCGATTTTGCAGTATGAATATAACACTACCCCCTTTACATCGTCGCTTTCCATCATCCTCATAAACTCGGGCCCAGCAAATTGTCACGGTTATACGAGCAATGGCACCAGACAATTTTCAAAGGCTACTTGAGAGAGCTGAACTCAAATTAATGTTTGGAAAGGCTAAATGAGGAAAACGGGCCTTGAGAAGACCTGAACAAATTAAAAAATTCGCCTTGTATCCCAGAATGGAGTGATCCGAAACAGGACTTGACTTAGATTCCGCTCCAACTTTCCTCCCATCTATTCGGTCGCCAGGGTAGCTCAGTGGTAGAGCAGGAGACTCATAAGCTCTTGGTCGGCAGTTCAAATCTGCCCCTTGGCACCACTTTTGGCGCACTAGGCGATACGCTATCAACGCCGGGCCGAGCATTTTGGAGTCCACCGGGAAACTCTCTTCTTAGTTTTGGAGAATGGAAAATCCTATAATGAGGGTAGATGCCGTAACCAAAAATCTATAAGTCTAATTCGCCTTGGGCGTAACGTTTCTGGGCTTCTTTGAGATGCGTTTTCATTTCCATCTTTTCAAGAATCGAAAACAGTGCAGATGGGTCCACGTTGCCATCGGGAATCGAATCCGGACCGCAATTCGGATCGAAAAAGATGATCTTCCTGTTGATCTTCAGTTGCTTAACCATGGTCGGAAGAATCTCTCGAAACCTAATGGGTTTCAATTCCGCCGCATTTCTTGTTACGCCATCCAGATTTCCATACTCGTTGAGCCACTTTGCTGCAGTTTTCGGTCCTACTCCAGGAACACCAGGGATATTATCCGATGTGTCGCCTATTAAAGAGAGGTAGTCCGGGATTTGATCAGTCGTCACCCCGAATTTCTCTTTAACACCTTCCGGATCGAGGATCCGCCAGCCCAATCTAGGGTTAGCGGTAGGAGGCGGCAGCAGCATATGAATCCGCTCTGAAACGGTTTGGGCAAAGTCTTTGTCGGCACTGACAATATATACATGCGCATCTCCCTCCTCTGAACAAATTCGGGTCGCGTGGGCGGCGAGCAAGTCGTCGGATTCGACTCCATTTTTTTCATACAGTCCAAAGCCCATCGCTCTAGTTAGCTCCTTGATAATAGGGACCTGCTTTTCGAAATCCTCAGGGGTCTCCCCTCGATTGGCTTTGTATTCGGGCAGCAACTCCAATTTCGCTTGAGCCCCTCCCAAGTCGAAAAACACGATCGTCCCTTTGGGCTTTTGCTCATCCGTCAATTTCCACATCGACCTTACCCAACCATAGAGTGCATTCGTAGGGAACCCATCCGAGCGCGTTAGCTCGTGCACCGCATAGTAAGCGCGGAAAGCCATGTTGAATCCATCGACAAGCAAGTACTTAGCCATAGCCAACGGTCTCGCAACAAAGGCTGCGAATCAAACCTATAACTCGAATGGGCAGTCGCCGTCTACTGGCTTCGGGATTCGCTTCCGCATCGTGAAACTAGAATTGACGCTCGCTACTCGAACTTCTGCCCACCTCAACACCTAGCATCAGGGCCACCACAATCCCATCGATATAATCGGGATTTTTACGTTCCCGATCGCTGCCATCACTTCGTACCTACAGTTACAGCGAGCATTCTAGGCAAGATATTGCTACTCACCTGCAATCACAGCTACAGATTTGGCCCTTGACCTACACCGATCTTTCAGGCCCGTAGACTCTGCCAAGATCTATGCAATACAAGATAAGCGTCCTCGTATTCGTGCGGAATTCAGCGGGAGAATTTCTGATGCTCCAAAGGAAAAAAGCTCCAAACGAAGGTCGTTGGAGTCCGATTGGCGGAAAATTGAACATGGCCATTGGAGAGTCGCCTCACCAATGCGCTATTCGAGAAACTCGAGAAGAGATTGGTCTCGACACAGATCATTCGCAAATACGCCTATTCTGCATGATCGCCGAAAAAGCCTATGAGGGATCCTCGCACTGGCTAATGTTTTTGTTCAAGTGCACAAAACCCCTTGACCGACTCCCTGATCCCATTGACGAGGGTAAGTTTTCCTTCTTTTCACGGGAGGCGATTGATTCTCTGGAGATTCCTGAAACCGATCGACAGTGCCT
>DKNL01000150.1 GCA_002474325.1 Opitutales bacterium UBA7389 | reverse complement strand
CCAGTGTGGCTGATCATCCTCTCAGACCAGCTACCCGTCTTAGCCTTGGTGAGCCATTACCTCACCAACAAGCTGATAGGCCGCAAAGCCCTCCCTATGCGCCAGGCCCGAAGGTCCCCGGCTTTGGATTCTCTTTCATGCGAAAGAGGTCCACATGCGGTATTAATTCGAGTTTCCCCGAGCTATCCCCCACATAAGGGTAGGTTCTTTACGTGTTACGCACCCGTTCGCCACTCTCATGTTTAATTAGCAAGCTAACTAAACAATCCCGTTCGACTTGCATGTCTGAACCACGCCGCCAGCGTTCATTCTGAGCCAGGATCAAACTCTCCGAAAAGAGAGTTCTTGAATCCATGGATTCTTGAACTACGCTGACAAACAAAACTAGTTGTTTATCATATACTTAAATAATTGATTGGGGTTGCAATCAATCGTACAAAATAAATTTCAAAGAACGGGAAATTCCATTTGGGAAAGCCTTCACACCTCTCAAAACCCAATACGACCGTCAAGTGTAATTCGCGCCCAAAAACGCACTGTTTTGCTACTGACAATCGCCCGCTAAGCCGTTGAAAAGAACGAGGAGCACGAAACCTGTAAAATGCCTAACCGAAATCAAGCAATTTTCCAAAAAATCTGAGTGCTATCGAAACTCGTCCGAGGCTAGCTAAATAGCAGGCATGAAAAGAACAGAAGGCTCCGGAAGCTGGCGCATCGAAAACCGAAAGCAAGTGTTTTTTAAAAAAAGTTTTTCACCGTTGGATTTCAGTCTCCCCGAGACACTGTTGACAGGGCTATGTGAGGACGAAAAACGGGAGGAATGGACCTATTTGGCTCGAATTCGATCGTCTTTAGAATTACTCGAATTAATTATTTTGATTCGCCCTTATTTATAGAAGGTGGACAACGTATCGAAAAACTGGCGATCGATTATGGATTGACTGCTCGCTCCTGCCCATTACGGGCATAGGTGAGCAAAACATAGCTAAACACAGTCGAACAACTGCATCGCCGGTCGCTGATAAGCCGTTGAGCAACATTTCCACCCGACACAGTTAACAACCTCAACTCCCATAGAGCTTTGGAAATAAAAGCAATTAAGCAAATCGTAGACTTGATGAAGAAGTCCGATTTATCGGAATTCGAAGTCGAAGAGGAAAATTTCAAACTCAAAATCAAGCGTGACACCGGTAATGAGGCCCCTGCCCAAATAATCAGCTCGGTCCCCCTCCCAGCCGCAGTTCCGGCTGCTCAGCCCGCGAGCGGCCCGACTGAAGTCTCTGGTACGGAGCCCGACACAGACACCTACATTACTTCCCCTATGGTAGGAACGTTCTACAGCTCGCCCTCACCCGAAAGCGACGCGTACGTAAAATCTGGCGACAACGTTTCGAACGATACCATTGTTTGTATCATTGAAGCCATGAAGATAATGAACGAGATACAAGCGGAGCAGAGCGGCTCCATTGCCGAAGTACTCGTCGAGAACGGCCAGCCCGTGGAGTATGGCCAAAAACTGTTTCGTTTGGGCTAAAGTTCCTTGATGCATTTTCGCTGAAACCCGGCACTTGATTGTAATCATAGCTACGTAGCTCGCGAGCGGCCACTCAAAATAACGAATTTCCCATATGCAAAAAGTACTCATCGCCAATCGCGGCGAAATCGCCTTGCGTATTGTTCGCGCCTGCCGCGAGCTCGGAATCAAGACGCTAGCCGTTTACTCGGAAGCGGATCTGGAATCTCTTCACGTTCAATTAGCTGACGAGGCAATCTGCATAGGCCCCCCCCAAAGCGCCAACAGCTATCTCAAGGCCGATCGTATCATCAGCGCAGCGGAAATCGCGGACGTAGACGCGATTCATCCTGGATATGGCTTTCTAGCGGAAAACGCCGACTTCGCTGAGCAATGCGCGGGCTGCAACATCAAGTTCATCGGCCCCTCCGCTGAATCGATTCGCATGATGGGTGACAAGGCGATCGCCAAGGAAACCGTCAAAAAGGTAGGAGTGCCCGTTTGCGGCGGCAGCGACGGCACAGTCGAAACCGAAGACGAAGCGGTCCAAATTGCAAACGAGATAGGCTATCCAGTGATGATCAAAGCAGTTGCCGGTGGCGGTGGCAAAGGCCTTCGTATCGCCCGCAACGATATTTCCCTCTGTAAGGAATTCATACTCGCCCGCAGCGAGGCCGAAAAGGCATTCGGGAACGGCGAAGTACTCATCGAGAAATACATCGAAAACCCGCGCCACATCGAATTCCAGGTCCTCGCCGACCAACACAGAAACGTCATTCATCTCGGAGAACGCGACTGTTCCATCCAGCGTCGCCACCAAAAGCTAATCGAAGAAGCCCCTTCCCCGTTTGTAAACGATGACCTCCGCAAGCGTATGGGTGAAGCTGCCGTCGCAGCCACTACGGCCGCCAACTACGAGGGCGCCGGTACGATCGAGTTCCTCGTAGACCAAAAAAGCAATTTCTACTTCCTCGAGATGAACACTCGTATCCAGGTAGAGCACCCGGTTACGGAGGAGGTCACAGGTATCGATCTCATAAAGCAGCAGATTCAGATAGCCCGAGGAGAACCGTTAGCCTTTAAACAGGAGGAGGTGCAATACAATTATCACGCCATCGAATGCCGCATCAACGCCGAAGACCCGGCCAACAACTTTACGCCAAGCCCAGGCTGTATCGATCTGTACTACGCTCCTGGAGGCCACGGAGTCCGCGTGGATTCGCACGCCTACGGCGGTTACATTATCCCTCCCTACTACGATAGCATGATCGGCAAGCTCATCACTTACGGCCGGAGCCGAGAAGTCGCCATAGAGCGCATGTACCGGGCATTGAGCGAGTATTTGATTCGGGGGATACATACGACAATTCCCTTGCAGAAAGCGATTATTAGTGATGCCCGCTTTCAAGCCGGAGAGGCAACTACCGCTTTCATGGAAGAGTTTATGGAACATCCTCCCAAGTTCGATTGAGGAAACTCTACTCGAAATCCGAAGTTTTCCACTAAATCGTCTCTTCGCTTGAAACATAAGCGAAATTGACGATTCTTAATAAATAGGATCGACGGGCCAATCTTAGGCCGGATTGCTCGGCGGCCTTAACTAACAAACAGCCGGCCAAGGCATTTCAACCAGTTATAAGCAATGGAAGCACAAGAATCCACAATAGAAACCGGAGACCATCCTGAAGGCTCTCTCGGGCAAATCAAAGTCAACCATACGGTTGTTTCGACCATCGTGAAGATGGCGGCAATTAATGTCTCGGGAGTTCTCGCCGTCGGCGGGAGTTTCGTCGAGAATTTCATCGCCCAGATATCCAGCAAGGAGTCCGACAAAGGGGTGCGCGTATCCGAAGACGAGGCAGGCAATTACGAAATCGAAATCCGCGTTTTTATGGAATACGGCGTCGAGTTGGCGAAAACAGCCGAGACCTTACAAATGATAGTCGCCAAGCAAGTGACGAATATGACGGGCAAGCCGGTCGCCAACGTCGACGTTATTATCGAAGGCGTCAAAATGGCCGAGGACGAAAAGCCTGAAGACAACGATAGCGAAGAGTAATTTAATCCTGGCCTGTCTCGGGCCACATCGATGCCAAAGTATATTCAACAGGCTAACGACTTAGTGGGCAATCTCCCACCCTATGCCATATTAGGGGTCCTCGCCATACTACTACTATTGATAATCGGGCTCCGAAGCATACTGAAAAGCCCGCCATCGCGGCTCATCGCCTTTTCTAGCACCACCGGATCTGTTTTAGTCTCCCGCAAAGCCCTTCAGGATCTCATACGTCAGACCTGTCTCAAGGACGATTGGGTCGAAGCAGCCAGACCCATCGTTAAAATTGCGAGCAAAAAGATCAATACAACCGTTACGCTTCGGATTTCTTCCCCCGAGAATCTAAAGGAAACCACCGAAAGGCTGCAGACTCGAATATCTGAACTACTTCAGAAATCTCTAAGTTTCGATCAAATTGGCCCCATCGAAATCATGGTCACTAGTTTCGGGAAACAGGATGTCGACGAACCTTTAGTTCTGTATCCCGAACCCGACACAAGCTCGGATCTCACAACAACCCTGAGCCCTAAAAAGCCAGAACCGGAGGACTCGGACGAAATGCGAGAAACCGAGCGGGAAACTAAGGCCTAGTAAAATCGGGCCACTTATCCTGGTGACCAAAAGAACTGCAGATCTAGAGGCCACAGCCCCGCTTTCGTTAAGAGAATGCTCATTCTACGGCATCCTAGATACTGAATACGTCTCTCGAACTGACTGGACTCGCAAATACCGCGCCCTCGTAAAGGGAGGAGCGGGAATCATCCAATTACGGGCTAAGAAAGAATCGAGTAAGGCGCGCGAGACACTACTGGTCCGGATACTCGAAATTAGAAACGAGGTAGAAGATGA
>DKNL01000008.1:977-9096 GCA_002474325.1 Opitutales bacterium UBA7389 | reverse complement strand
AGCCTATCGCAACTCTAAACCGACGCGATATGCGATCAAGGAGGCTTAAGGCCTCTGATTAGCAAAGCGTGATTATCAGCATAATATCATGAAATGGATTCTAGCAAATAATTTATAATGTAGTTACATATTTACTACAACATTCCCCTTATATTATTGAGCAAAGGTCCATGCAGAACATCCGGTGACCCATTTTCAGAGTAACAAATGTCGCCCCCCTTTTTTAGGACCGAACTCAGGCGCACATGTAAACGGTATCATTATTCTAGATACAATTAATTTATTTTTCTCTGACTATTACACGTAACCCCCTTTATAAAAATCGGATCGCAAACAAAACTCCAATTCCTAGACAAAGCTCAAAGATCAGCCATCCGTAATTCCAGTACCAATTTACTCTAGATCAACCATGATACACTCAAACCTAGCTAATATTAAGCCCCAGCAACCACTCACCGCCACCGTGCTTGCCTTTCTGTGCGCCCTCGTTCTTTGGCCCTCAACCACGGAGGCCCACCACGGTGTCACAGGGCAATTCGACCTGGAACAGATTTTGACAGTAACGGGCGTCGTGAACCGCGTCCGTTTCGTGAACCCGCATGCCTATCTCTACTTCAAGGTCGCCAATGAGCAGGGTGGAGAGGAGCAATGGCGGTGCGAGCTACGAGCGGGAAGCCTCCTCAAACGCAAAGGGTGGACGACAGACATGTTCGAACCCGGGACCAAAATCAAAGTATTTGGATCACCAGATCGACGCGATCCCAAAACGGTTTACACTGAAACCATCACCTTCGAGGATGGTAGCGTTATAGCACGCTATGACGTACTCGACAAAGGTGGCAATATCGTAATCGGGGAACGCGAACTCGAGCGCGAAGATGGAACCCCCAATTTGGCAGGAAACTGGTCGACGCCGCAAAGAGATGCGCCGGGGCCCCGAGGCGCGCGTCCAAGATCGGATGGACCTCCCGCGGGAGTTGAACTTTCAGCCGACGGAACGCCTTTAAGAGTAGACGCTCCCCCACCCGCGAATCGTCCTCAAGGAGCCGGCGGTCCAAGAGTCGGGAGGCAGCAAGGTGGACCAGGTGGACCGGTTCGTAGACCTGGCGGTGGCGGCAGACCAAGCTATATGATGACACAAATAGGTATTGATGAATCCAACGATTATACGGGCGATCAGAACCCTAGGTTCAATTGCGAACCGACCAACATCATATTCGATTACGACTTTGACCAAATGATCAACAGGATCGAGCAGACGGGATCTGCAATCGTCATCACTTACGGATTTATGGATATGGTACGCACAATCAATCTTGTCGGTGATTTTCCTGGTGAAATTGAACCGAGTGTAAGCGGTTACTCTGTTGGAAAATGGGAAGACAACACATTGGTTGTCCAAACCAAAGGCTTTAAGCCAGGTTTCCTTCAAGCCCCAGGAGGCAATCGAACAAGTTGCGTTCGTCATGGTGAGCAAATGGAAATCACAGAACGCTTCACAATGAGTGACGATGGATCTCAATTGACAAGAGAGTATACCGTCGTCGACCCTGTCTACCTAGCCGAACCCTTTTCGGGCTCGAATTCGTCCTTGTACACGATTGACCCATTCACCATTACCGAATGCGAAGAGCTGAAAGACGATTTACAGCAGTGATCGCTAATTTAAACGAAATAGGATGATGATCGATAAGCGAATACTCATCACCGGCGGGCTCCTATTCTTAATCGGCGCAACACTGGTTCCATCGACCGTGGTAGCGCACCATGGCATTACCGGACAGTTCGACCTTGAACAAGTGCTGAGAGTTAAAGGAGTCGTGAATCGCGTTCGATTTGTGAATCCACACGCCTACGTTTATTTCAAAGTCACCAATGAGGCAGGAGAAGAAGAGCAATGGCGTTGCGAATTACGTTCGGGGAGCTTGCTCAAACGCAAAGGCTGGACAACCAACATGTTCGCCATTGGCAGAACCATAGAAATATTCGGATCACCGGACAGACGGGATCCTCGCACCGTCTATACTGAGACGATTACGTTTGAAGATGGTACGGTCGTCGCCAGATATCAGGCTTTAGACGAATCCGGAAATGCCGTAACCGGCGAACGCGATCTAAAACGCGAAGACGGTACCCCCAATTTGGCAGGCAACTGGTCAGAGCCAGTGCGAGATGGCCCTCCACCCCGCGATCCCACCCCCCGATCCGAAGGCCCTCCACCTGGCTTGGATCTCACAATAGACGGATCCCCGCAACGAGTGGACATTCTTCCGCCAGCGGGAAGGCCTGGAGGTAGAGGCGGCCAGCGTGGTGGACGCGGAGGCCCTGGTCGTGGTTCGCAGTATGCGCCGACACAGATCGGACAAGATGAAGCCGCTAAGTATACGGCAGACCAGAATCCTCGTTTCAACTGCGAGCCCACCAATATTATTTTTGATTACGCTTTCGATCAAATGATGAACAAGATCGAACAAACGGGATCCACCATCATGATCAGCTATGGATTCATGGACCTAGTTCGTATCATCCATTTGGTCGGAGACTTTCCCGATAACATCGAACCCAGTGTCGCGGGGTATTCCCTCGGCAAATGGGAAGGTGATACCTTGGTCGTTACGACCAAAGGCTTTAAGCCAGGTTTTCTTCAAGCGCCTAGAGGAAGTGGAGGAGGTGTCCGACACGGTGAGCGGATGGTAGTCACCGAACGTTTTACCATGAGTGAAGATGGCAATGAGCTTTTGCGTGAATACACAGTCGTCGACCCGATCTATCTGACGGAACCCTATTCGGGATCGAACTCGTCCCTGTATACGACAGACAAGTTCATTCCTTACGAGTGCGAGGAGCTAAAGGACGATAAGCAATAAGCGAACGGCAAACAGTATCCCTTCGTTCGATACATATCTTCACAGCTACACTTTATACTAAATTCGCAATGGAAATATTGTGGTGGATTGAAGACTCCTGGCTCGGAATGCTCGTTTCGAGTTCCCAATGGGGCTATCCCATTGTTTTGTCTCTGCATGCGGTAGGAATGGCCGTACTAGTCGGCGTATCGTTGATACTCGCCAGCAGAGCCCTAGGGATCGCCGGGGCGATTTCAGTTACCGCAATGGGGCCCTATTGGAACGTCGCGATAGGCGGCTTCGTAGTAAATCTTCTGTCTGGCGCCGCCTTGTTCATCGGAAGCGCCTCAACGCTATTCTTCAATACCGCATTCCACATCAAGTTAATCGGAGTCGTCATCGGCCTAGCGTTAACCTGGTGGCTCGTAAGAATCTGCATTCGAGGCGACGGTGAAGTAACCGGAAGGCATCGCAAGATCGCTGCCGCCTCGATCATCGGCTGGGCCATCGCCCTGATCGCTGGGCGGTTGATCGGATATTTCTCATAGGGGATAGACATATGGATTCGCTCATTCACTGGTTGAACAGCACCGCGCTCAACAAATTCATCATGTCCGAGCCTTGGCTCTGGCCATCCTTGGAGATATTCCACTTTTTCGGGCTCTGCCTTCTCCTAGGATCGCTTATTGTATCCGATCTACGAATGCTGGGCTTCGCCCGCTCTGTGCCCATGAGGCATATTGAAACATTTATGACGCTGGCGGTGATCGGTTTCTCAATAAATTTGATCACCGGCATTTTGTTTCTCATCGGAGATCCGGATCGCTACTTCCCCAATATCGCCTTTCGCATCAAGATGGTATTGATCTTAATAGCAGGACTGAATGTCGGTTACTATGTATGGCGATTGCGGTCCCAAATTTTGCGGGGACTCGAGGTAGTAGAGCAAACGGGCGGGACTCGTCTAGTGGCTTCCTTGTCATTAGTCCTTTGGACCTGCATCATCATCCTAGGACGCATTATCCCCTATGTGGAATACTGATGGAATAGCCGAACCGCGAAGCGTCAGACTTCTAGTATTCACGACTCTAGGACTAGTCCTGGCGACTCAGGTTTTCGGACATGGAGTAGCCGAAAACGATCAAGGATTCCTGGCTCGGGCAGAGGGCGTCTGGGCCGGGCCTTTTATGTATTTAGGAGCCAAACACATGGTTACCGGATATGATCACTTGCTCTACCTGGCCGGGGTAATCTTCTATCTGGGCAAACTGGTCGATGTAGTCAAATTCGTCAGCCTATTCGCGGTTGGCCACTCGATCACTCTCCTCTTTGGAGTTCTGGCTGGAGTCCACGTGAGCCCCTATTTCATCGATGCAATCATTGGTCTATCTATATGCTATAAGGCGCTGGAAAACCTGGGCGCCATTCGATTCGTCGACCCCAAAGTTGCGGTTTTCGGCTTCGGCTTGGTCCATGGATTCGGTCTATCCACCAAATTGCAGGATCTAGCCCTGTCTCGCGACGGACTAATCCCGAATATGATATACTTTAACATAGGGGTCGAGATAGGCCAAGTAATCGGGCTCGTGTTTCTTTATATCGGGCTGACTTGGCTGAGAGATCGATCAAATTTCGAACCAGTTTCTCGAAACGCCAATGTCGTATTATTCGGAGCCGGCTTAGTGCTATTCGGCCTCCAGGCAACCGGACTATTCATTGATTGAGGGATTACCTATGACTGAAAACAACAAGGAGTATATTGGAAAAAAATTGAGTTTCGCAGCATTGGGAGCCGTAGTCCTCCTGGTGATGATCATCCTACCTGCCGAGTACGGCATCGATCCAACCGGATTCGGTCGTTTGACGGGCATCAGCAAACTTTCTGATCCTAGTCCTGCCTCTACTCAAGACTTTGGCCAAACGATGATATTCAATATCGGAGATTACGATCACACGGCCGACCGCATCGAAGAATCCATACAGGGCCTAATTAGCCTCGAAGATCGACCATTCCGGACGGAGACTATCGATTTGAAAATCGAGGATTTTGGCGAGATTGAGCACAAGTTCATCATGTCATCAGATACCACTTTGGTTTTTTCTTGGGAAGTTTTGGAAGGAAAAGGAGACGGGGTCTATTTCGAGTTTCATGGCCACCCTTCCAGCGCGGATGCTCCGCAATATCCTGAGGGCTTTGAGCAAGCTTACAGTAAAGGCGAAGGACAATCCCAAAGCGGCTCCTTCACAGCTCCGTTTCCTGGCTATCATGGCTGGTACCTCATGAACCTTGAGGAAGGAGCCATAACTGTACGACTGAAAGTCAGCGGATATTGGAAGGAGCACAAAGAGATGTACCGGGCCGTAGATGGGAAGGTCATCAATGTAGTAGAATTTTAAGTGCATTACAAAATACGGCCTAACAAAGCGCACTGACTGACTGCTCAAAATTTCAACCCCATTTTATATCATGTCCAAATCTAGACTACTAATCCTAATAACACTGACTCTTTTCGGAGTATCCCTGATTCACGCAAAAGACCAACCCAACATACTGTTTATCGCCATCGACGATTTGAACGACTGGGTGGGTCACCTAGCTGGCCATCCGCAGGCCAAGACTCCTCATATTGACCGGCTCGCGGAGCGCGGAATTGCATTTACCAACGCCCACAGCCCTTCGATGGTATGCAACCCATCTCGGACTGCAATCATGCTCGGTATGCATCCTTCGACAACCGGCATATTCGGCAACAATCCCGATTGGAGAAAAATAGAAGCAACCAAGGACAAAGTGACCATTCCTCGCTTCTTCAAAGAAGCGGGCTACCAAACCTACGGAGCCGGCAAGATCTTCCACGCTTCGACCTTTTCTCCCACCGCATTTTATGGTTACAACGATCCCGTTGCCTGGGATGTATTTTGGCCGTCTGTTGAGCGACAGTTGCCCGATGAAATAGGACCGTATCAGCGACCCGTTAGTGGAAGTCCTGACCGAAACTTCGATTGGTCACCCGTCATTGCCCATGATTCAGCCCTTGGCGATGGACAGGTAGTCAGTTGGTCTATCGAAAAAATACTAGCTGCTGGTGACGGACCACGCTTCAACGCTGTGGGCATCTACAGGCCCCACGAGCCTTGGTATGTGCCTCAAACTTATTTCGACCTGCATCCGCTTGAGAATATCGAGCTCCCGCCCGTAATCGATGGGGACGCCAATGATGTTCCCGCCATTGCCCTCTCGCGTGGAGTTCGCCCTGGGAGAGTCAGCCCCTTTGCTCTTCACGACTGGATGATCGAGGACAAGACCATGAAACGATGGAAGGAAGCGGTTCAAGCTTACCTTGCGAGCATCAGCTTCGCTGATTCGATGGTAGGCCTGCTTTTAGACGCACTCGACGAAAGCGGGCGAGCTGACAACACGATCGTTGTTCTCTGGTCTGATCACGGTTTCCATTTGGGGGAAAAAGGACGTTGGCGTAAGGGTACTCTCTGGGACGAATCGCATCGCGTCCCTTTCATCATCGCTGCCCCCGGGGTAACCAAGCCCGGTAGCATTTCAGACACGCCTGTCTCGACATTAGATATCTATGCCACTCTCACGGAGTTGACGAATTTAGACAAACCCGAGCACGTACAAGGGACAAGTCTCGTGCCCATCCTTAAAGACCCTAACAAATCCTCGAATAGGGCAGTTGTATCCACATCCCTTTTTAGGACACACGTTGTCTCCGGTGAGCGCTACCGTTACCTAAGTTATCAGGATGGCTCCGAAGAACTCTACGATATCAAAAGCGATCCCCACCAGTGGCAAAATCTCGCTTCCGATCCAGCCTTGGCTAAGGAGAAAGCCGCTCTGGCCCAGTGGTTACCCAAAATCAATGCGCCCAATCTTGGTAGCCCTCAAGGCACGAGGCGTAGCGGATCCGGACGACAGGGACCCAATGGCGGGCGCTAGCAAGCATAGCCTCGCATAGAAGGCGGACAAGCAGCCTCCGGAGGCCAAATACCATCGCGACCTCGAGGTTTTAAACCGGATGGTCCAAATTGAGATTTAGGTCGATAATGACAAGATTCTGGAACGATTAAACTAAGGTGTTAGCTGGGACAACTGTCCACCCGTTAAATACTTTCTCGAATCTCTTGAGAAACCTAAAAGCCTAGACGAAATCCTCGCCCTTCTTCCTGCTTCCTACTGGGATCCGCACTATTGCCGAGGGCTACCAAGGAAATTATCGCAAGTATTTTGCGATTACACTTGCCCTTAATGAAAGATTTTTGCATCTGCCCCCAATGCAAACTAGATTATCTTTTTTGGCTATTACTACTTTCTTCTCGGGTCAGTCACTGTTAGGGCAAACAGGCGACGGCTTGGAAGCCGTTGATTTGGATCCACTCTTGATCACTGCTAGCCCATTCGTGGAAAGTAAGGCCGAGTTGGTTGTTCCAGCTAGCGAATTATCCGGAGATGCTCTGCAGAGATCAATCCTATCAAACCTTGGGGACACTTTGGACGGCCAGGCAGGTGTACATTCAACCTATTATGGTCCTGGAGCTAGTCGACCCGTCATTCGTGGTTTCGATGGCGATAGAGTTCGAATTCTGAGCCATGGCGTAGACACCTTCGACGTTTCCCAAACCAGCCCAGACCATGGCGTTAGTATCGAACCGCTTTTCGCTAACGAAATCGAGGTTGTTCGAGGACCCGCGACTTTGCTTTACGGAAATGCGGCCATAGGCGGCGTGGTTAATGTACTGGGCAAGGAATTGCCAAGGGAGCGAGCAATTGCTCCAGTATACGGTCAAGCCGAAGCTTACTTTGGATCTGTTTCGGATGAACAAACTTACGGTATCGCCTTGCAAGGCGGTGAAGGAGATTTCGCGTGGAGCGCGGGCTTCTTAGACAGGGAATCAAACGACATTGAAATTCCCGGTTTTGCCGAGTCCTTCTACCAAATGGAAGCCGAGGAAGAGGAGCACCACGATGACGAACACGAGGAGCACGAAGAAGGCGAAGAGCATGAAGAGGGAGAAGAACACGAGGAAGAAGAGCATCATGACGAAGAGGAAGTATTCGGCGTGCTGGAAAATAGCTTTGTAGATACACGCAGCGGCTACCTCGGCTTAGCTTGGTTTGGAGACAACGGCAGTTTGGCCATTTCCTATTCCGACTACGCAACCGACTACGGCGTTCCTGGTCATTCCCATGCTCACGGGCACGGCGATGAGCATGGTCATGAGGAAGGCGAAGAGCACGATGAAGAGGAGCACCATGA
>DKNL01000008.1:0-571 GCA_002474325.1 Opitutales bacterium UBA7389 | reverse complement strand
CCGTTTCAGCTTGCGGGGCGAGCTCATCGACCCGTTTGACTTCTTGAAAAGCCTCGAGCTCGACTTGGCTTTCGGGGACTATCAACACATCGAATTCGAGGGTGACGAAACGGGCACCATTTACGAGCGCGATGGTTACGAACTGCGCTTAACAGGCGTGCACAATCCTATCGGTGAATTTACCGGAGCTTACGGTTTTCAAGCCAAAGTAGAGGACTTCTCTGCGGTGGGAGCCGAGGCCTTTATACCCAGTTCCGAGACTTCGCAATTTGGTCTCTTCGTAATAGAGCGACTGAATCAGAGTTGGGGTGCTTGGGAGTTTGGCGGCAGAGTCGAGAGCATCGGGATCGATCCCGAAGATTCTAGCCTGGAAAAACGAAGCTTCGAAACGCTTAACGGATCCGTCGGCTTCGTGCGCAAAATCGATGAGAGCAGCACGTTTTCTGCAAATCTGGTTTTCGCTGAGCGGGCTCCCAATGCCACCGAAATCTACGCTTTCGGACCTCACGTAGGTACCCAAACTTTCGAGATTGGTAAAGCCTCAATAGACGAGGAGTTCTCAACTAGCCTT
>DKNL01000009.1 GCA_002474325.1 Opitutales bacterium UBA7389 | reverse complement strand
CCACCAAAGCGACAACACTGTTTTCGGGTCGGATATATTTGCTTGCCAGCTCTTCCGCTAGCTCCGGCGTAACCGACATCATCTGCGTCACATAGCTACGATAATGATCCGGGTCTAGGTCATAGACATCAATTTCCTGGACAAGCCGGGCAATCGTCAAAGGGCGCTCCAAGCTGAGCATGTAGTTGCCCGAAAGATACTTCTTATGCATCTCGAGCTCCGATTCCGGAATCGGCTCATCTCCAATTCGCTGCAGCTCATAGAAAATCTCTTTGACCGCATCAGCAGTCACATCGTTTCGCACATCCGCGTAGGAAACGATGGCACCAAACTTGGCCGCGTTGGCAGAGTAAGAACCGGCGCCATACGTGTACCCTTTGTCTTCTCTCAAATTCTGAAACATCCGACCGGAAAAACCTCCACCCAAAACGGACATCACGACACGCAACTCAGGTGTGTCTGGATTCGATTTGGGGATAGATTGCTGGGCCACCCGCACCGTCGACTGAACCGAATTCTCCCGGTCGATCAGATGGACGGTTTTTCCATCGACCGCTGGAAAAGATAATTCCGCCATTACTGGAAGTTCACCTCGTTTCCAATCACTGAACAATCTGGAAACTCTATCTATCTCTTCATTCCCGTTGAAGTCCCCCACAATCGCCAAAGAGGCATTGTTCGGGATGAAGTGTTCGCGATGGAAAGCGATGAGGTCGTCTCTCTGAATTGAAGCGACGCTTTCTTCCGTCTTATAAGCCCCGTAAGCTCCGTCGCCGTAGACGAGTTTTCGTCTCAGTTTGTCGACTAAGGCATCCGGCTCACTTTTCTCAGAAATCAGGTTAGAGATCGTTCGCTGCCTCAGTTTTTCCAGTTCTTCCTGAGGAAAAACGGGATTCGATACGACGCTCTTCAAAATATCTAGCAATTCGATCTTGTATCGAGACAATCCCGACACTGAAATCGCGATGTAATCCGAAGTCGCCGAAGCTGATAAGCTAGCTCCGATAAAGTCGATTTCGCTCGCTAACTCGTAAGCCGACTTTCCCTCGACTCCCTTGTCGAGCATGCTGGCGACAAACTCTGCCAGTCCCGGCTTATCATCATCAAAAAGCCCGCCTGTCCGGAATAGTAGACGGTAAGTAATGACCGGCTGCCTTTCAGATTCGATTGAGTAAATTGTCAATCCTTGCTCGGTCTGCGTCGTATCGTATTCAGGAAATGAAGACTCCGGAGCTGGGCCCTGAGCTGGCCGCTTGGATCGATCGAATTCCGCAAGATTTCCACTTTGAGCAGAAGGATCCCCGCCGCCACAGCCGGAAATCAAAAATGCCAACAACATAAGAAATAAGGCGTGTTTCAAATTCATATCCAAAAATGCCAATCGTTTATTCGCTTCCTGGAACTGGATAATGCAGGGTGTTTCTTCGATCCCGGACTAGGATCTCCGTGGCCACTCGCTGCAAGTCTTCCCTAGTCACATTTCGGTACGACTCCAACTCCTTGTTTATCCTGCCGGTATCGCCATACCACTGGTGATAGTAAGCCATCGATTGGGCTCGGCTGCTCATGGTCCCGATCGAAGAGGCGATCTCGGCTTCTTTCTGATTGAGGGCCTTTTGGAATTCCCGATCCGTAATCCCCTCGTCGATCAGTTTTTGTACTTCCTCTTCAATCAAGCGGTCCAACTGCTCAATGGTTACACCTCGGTTTCCTATAGCGTACGCAGCCACAAGCCCCGCTTTCTCCTGCAGCCAGGTGAAAGCGGCGGAATTAACCGCTGCCCGCTCCACATCCACCAACCTACGGTACATGCGCGAACTTTTGCCGTTAGCCAAGATGCTTATCAGCAGATCAATCGCTTCCGCATCGCCGTGTGTTAGCAATGGGGCCCGCCAAATGTGCACGGTAGCGGGAAGTGGAGTCATTGGCTCCTCAAGTTTTTTCTTGATACCATCTACATCAAGCTGCCAATCGATATCAACCCGATCGGGCTCCTGACCTTTCGGAATATCTCCAAAGTATCGAGCAACGAGATTTTTGGTCTTTTCGATGTCTATATCACCTGCAATCGACAAAATCGCGTTATTCGGGACGTACCACTTTTTGTAGAAATCGCGGAATTCATCGATCGTCGCTTCGTCAATGTACTGGGTCGAACCAATCGGCGTCCAAGCATAAGAGGTGTCAGCGAACACCGCCGCCGCCATGTTCTCCATCAGAGACCCATAGGGCTGATTATCATATCGCGACCGCCTCTCCTCTTTGACGACTTCCCGCTGCGTTTCCACTCCCGTTTCGTCAATCACGGCATGCAGCAAACGCTCGGACTCAATCCACAAGGCTAGCTCCAACTCGTTGGACGGAAGATTGATATAGTAGTCAGTACGATCAAAGGAAGTCGACGCATTCAGGTTGCCCCCGGCTCCAGAGATGAGCTTGTCAATCTGTCCCCTATCTATGTTTTCGCTCCCTTCAAACATCAGGTGCTCGAAAAAATGAGCGAATCCTGTGCGGTCAGGACGCTCGTCCTTGCTGCCAACATGGTACAGCATGTAAGTCGACACGACCGGCGCATCGGTATTCCGATGTAAAATGACGTGTAATCCGTTCGGCAAGTCGTACTCCTCGAACTCTATGTTGAGCGATGCCCAAACTCCACTGGGACCCAGAATGGCTAATCCCAAACCCGCCACGGCTCTTAAAATCTTTCTTCCCTGCATAGTTAACTCCCTTTCAGGCAGTTCCTCTGGCTGATAAAGAGTGCGAGTTCCGAGCGGCAGGGCAATCGCATTCATACCAATACTGCCAAACGAACGCCACAAATTTCCCCGAGTTCAGTACATCAAATTTTTCTCAGTCCCGTGAAACTCATAGGAGTTGAGCTAGATTGATTGACCGGAGACCGTTCCCCGAGCGACCAATTCGACAAATCTCAATGCCAGACAAGATTTCCAAATTGCATCGCACCTGGGTGGTGAGCAGCGTTAAGGGGCGGGATACGAAACCGGAGCTCATTGCTCGTGGCCTCCTGCACAATCTGGGATACCGGTTTATGGTCAACGGGCCCCGTAACAGGGAGCTCCCCGGTAAACCGGACATAGTCTTGCCAAAATATCGGACTGTCGTCTTCGTTCATGGTTGCTTTTGGCACCGCCACCCACACTGCAAAATCGCCACCACTCCCAAATCGAATCAGAACTATTGGCTTCCCAAATTTCGCGAGAATGCCGTACGGGACTGCAGAAACCAAAAGGCGATCCGAGAAGCCGGATGGAACGTCATTGTAATTTGGGAATGCGAACTAAAGGACCTCGAGGCCGTAGCCGAGTAAACTAGCCATTATGGACAATAGCCTACCAGCCGCCATTGCTATGCCCTAATCTAGGGACGCCTAACGCCGGGATTCTTTAGCGACGAGACTCCATTCTTCTCATCGACCAATACTAGCTTAGGGGAAAACGCATCTATGCTCTTCTCATCGACCTCGATATAGCTAGCGATAATCACGCGATCTCCCGGCTGGGCCAGTCTAGCCGCGGCTCCATTTATGCAAATCTCTCCCCCTTCTCCCCAAATCACGTAGGTGTGGAAGCGATTGCCATTGTCGCAATTGTATACATCGACCTTTTCAAATTCTACGAGATCGGCCGCCCCGCAAAGGGCTGGGTCAATACTGATGGACCCTTCGTATTCAAGATCGGCATCGGTTACAGTAGCCCGATGTATCTTCGATTTGAGCATTGAACGTTTCATGACTTATCCGCAACTACCGTCTCCGGCTGCATTTCGATTGGATTTAATTTTAGAACTGTGTTCACTCCCTGGAGAACGAGATCCGGAATGATCTCATCAAATAGATCTTCGTCTCGATAGAGTTGGGAATAGCCGCCAGTGGCTATCGTCTTGTGGGCATCACGTCCGAATGCCTCGCCACCGATCTGGCAAACGAGCTCCCGAACGAGACCAAGATACCCGAAGTACAAGCCGTTTTGGATACTTTCAATTGAGGATCTTCCTAAGGCCTTTTTTGAGCGGACGATCTCAACATGCGGCAACTTAGCCGTTTTCGTTCCCAAGGCTTCCATAGCCAAACCCAAACCCACACAAATCGCCCCTCCTAGATACTCCCGCTCAAAGCTAACCGCATCGACTGTTATGGCAGTTCCAAAGTCGACGACGACGACATTCCCGTTTGGATAGCGTTCGGAAGCAGCGATCGCGTTTGCGATACGATCTGCACC
>DKNL01000183.1 GCA_002474325.1 Opitutales bacterium UBA7389 | reverse complement strand
AAGCAATGGTTACAAAGGTGACGAGAAGTATAAGTTTCTTCATATTGTTTGTCTATTTTTGCAGATTGAGTTTTTGTTGTCTGCTGGAGGGCCTATTTGCGGAGTAAACGCTGGTTTGCCTACTGAAGTTTCAGATTTCGTAGGGCCGCGGGCTTTATCGTGGACAAGCTCTCCTTCTTCCATGAAGGTTTCGGATTACAATTGCGATACGTCGCTGAAACCTAAAATCATCCCAACGATTAGTCTAATTATGAAATTACGTAGAGCTCTATTGCCGGTCCTGCTCGTAGCCGGCTTCTTGACCAATTCGTTCGCGGCCCACCACGGAAAACCGCTTTTTGTTCAAACCTATTTGAAGTCCTATACCTCAGAAACGGATAAGCTCATCAGCTTAGCAGAAGAGTTTTCCGAGGAGGGAATGGAATGGCGTCCCGCCGACGGGATTCGCTCTGTTAGGGAAGCCATCTTGCATGTGGCCGGAGCGAATTATGGAATCGGTTCCCGATTTCTGGGCAAGCAGTTGCCAGAAGGCGTCAATCCGAGGGGATTCAGGAATATCAAGAGTAGGGCGGAAGCCATAGAGTTGCTCAAGAGCTCGGTCCAATTCGTTAAGGACGCAATTGGGAGCATGGATGACGCTACCTTGGCGGAACCCATCAAGCTTTTTGGCCGGGATTCCAACCGTATGGGTGCTGCTATAGCTGTTGGCGGGCACGCCTATGAGCACCTCGGTCAATTGATCGCGTACGCTCGTTCTTCAGGCGTCGTTCCACCTTGGAGCCAGTAGGGATTACCCATTACTCGATGATTTTTCAGGACCCGTCTTCTCGACGGGTCTTTTTATTTTTCGTTTCTCAGTTAGCGGAATTTGTGAAATTCCTCACTGACGGCGGTTGTTGACGCTTTCACAAGTTGAGATTGTCCAATTGACCGGAGCTGATCGGTAAAATCCCCCGAACGGCTAATTTCTGGCCCAAGTTTTGTTGGCAAATCGGTCCAGCTAAGAGCTTTTATTGTGATAATCCAGGTTGTAAGACACTTCTTATTTGTCTTTAGAAGGAAATGTTTTGGTCTCATCGCCTTATCCTTATTGAAATTCGACCCATAATCAGGTCCCTATAATCGAAATTTACTCCCAGTCGGGAAACCCTGACCGTAAACCGATCGTTATGCAAAATTGTTACCTAAATGCTATGCAGCAGAATATTGACGGCGAATCGCTCAACCTTGCGAATAAGAGACGTCCACTAGCAGGAATCGCCTTCAGCTTTCTGGTTGCCGCTCTCATTATTTTCATCCCGGAAGCCGAGGCCAAGAAGGTTGATGGGTGGTTAAACTGGCGCGGACCGTTGCAGACGGGAGTTTCTCTAGAAAAGAATCTCCCAGATTCCATAGAGCCTGACGGAGAAAGCCACTTATGGAGCTATCCTGTTAAGGGAGGAGGCACCCCCGTCTTTGCTGATGGGCGCGCTTACGTGTTTGGGTATCACGAAGAGAACGATGGTAAGCTCGTCGAGGAAACGCTCCTTTGTCTGGATGCGGACACGGGCGAGAAAATTTGGGAGTACCGATCACGGGATTTCTTGAGCGACAACATTTACAATCGGTATGGAATCGGCTCGCCCTGCGTGGATCCTGAAACAGGAAACGTTTATTTCATGCCCACTTCTGGTCTAGCCATAGGTTTTGACCGGCACGGTAACAAATTATGGGAGCACTCCATGCTGGAAGAGTACTGGAGGCTCACGTTTCCGAACGGGAGAACGGGTGGTCCGGTGGTCGATGGAGAATACGTCATCTTTCGGGGAATCACCGCTAATTGGGGAACGACAGGCCCTCCAGGTGACCGATTTTACGGGTTCGATAAGATTACTGGGGAGCTCGCCTGGTATTCGTCGCCCGACATCAGACCAGTTGATAGCTCCAACTCTTCACCTGTCTTCAGCGATCTCGACGGACGCCGCGTGTTTGTAGCCGGAACCGGCTCGGGAAGCGTGATTTGCTCAAACGCCCGTACGGGCGAGCCCATATGGCGGACGACGATTTCCCAAGGGGGTGTCAATGCCTCAATTCTTTACTACGAAGACGATAAGATTATCGCCATTCACGGTAAGGAAAATATCGATACTACTTCTAAAGGTAGATTGGTTTGCTATCGAATCCCCACTGAATACCCATCTGGCGATAAGCCGATTCTTTTGGGAGAGAAGGACGAGGTTTGGCGTAACGACGAGCATGTATCATTTAGCAGCTCTCCCGTTTTACACGAAGATCGCGTTTACAGCACGATCGCCACTGGTGAGCTTCTATGCGTTGATGCCAAGACGGGCGAGACTCTTTGGTCTCTAAAGCTAGCTCCAGATCAGCTGCACGCATCGCCGCTCTATGCGGACGGGAAGCTCTATGTTCCAATGCACGATGGAAAGGCATTTGTCGTCAAGCCCCACAATGATCTTGGCGAGATTCTCAACGAGGCGGATATGGGAGCGGTCTGCTTGGCGGCTCCATCGGCGTATGATGGCAAAGTCTACATACAGACGAAAGAGGCTCTGCATTGTTTTGGGAGCGAGAAAGGGAAGTTCGTTGGTGTCAAACAGACGAATGTTCGGATTAAGGACAAGACTATCTCGGACTTGCAGATCCTTCCTGCTGAATTTGCTTTGATGAGGGGCCATTCCACTGAATTCAATGTGTGGGGGCTCAACTCGGTGGGGCAGCGTATTAAAAAACTGGATAAAGCGAATTGGGATGCAGGTTCTTTGGGAGCGTCCTTTAAAGGTTCGACAATGACGGCTAATGGCGACGCGGCCTATGCAGCGGGAATGATCAAGGTGACTGCTGGTGGCGTAACGAAATCGGTTAGAGGTCGCATTGTTCCTGGAGCAAATTACAGTGAAGATTTTAGCGGCTTTGAACTTGCCCAAAAGAATCACCTTGGCGAGACAGTCGCATTTCCGCCGTCCCCTTGGCTTGGCGCTCGAGTTAAATGGAGCGTAATCGAGAGAGAGGGCGAAAAGGTTGTTACCAACGTATTGGATTCAGTGATCAAGCAGCGGACCATGAATTTCGTCGGCCACCACGATCTATCTAACTATACTTTTAGTGCGGACGTACTCACCGATGGAAATCGGAGGATCATGTCTTCAATAGGATTGGTGAATCAGCGTTACCTGATCGCATTGGTAGGCAATTGGCGTATACTGGAGGTGTCCAGCAATCACGATCGGCTAAAGGAATCCGTGCGTTTCAATGTATTGCCAAACACCTGGTACCGCTTGAAAACCAGAATTAAGGACAATGAGGACGGCACTGGAGTCGTGCAAGCCAAAGCTTGGATCAGAGACCAGCCAGAGCCAGATGCTTGGACGATAGAAGTGCCCGTTGACAAGCTTCATCCGAAAGGAGCGCCTGCTATCTACGCGTTGTCTCCGCAAGCCCAAAAACGGGTATACATCGATAATCTGAAAATCATTCCAAATAACTAAAGAACCATGAGTATTAATAAGTTCGCTACAGGAATCCTAGCCGTTGCTATCGGCGGGAATATGCTGGCACACCAGCACAAGAGCTCTCAGCCGGATTGGCCCATGTGGGGCGGCACCGTTGATCGCAACATGGTTGGCCATGCGACGGGTCTGCCCGTCGATGTGGAGCCAGGAGACTTCAAGCGAGGCACCGATGAGATTGACCTCTTCACCACCAAGAACGTGCATTGGGTAGCTAAGCTTGGTTCCCAAGCATATGGCAATCCGACAGTTGGCGGAGGCAAAGTATTCGTAGGAACCAACAATGAATCGCCTCGAGATGGCAACCAGCTCGGTGACCGTGGAGTGTTGATGGCATTCAACCAAGAGACCGGAGGCTTCGAATGGCAGCTACTCATTCCCAAGCTTGGGGCTGGTAAGGTGAGCGATTGGGAGTATGTTGGGCTTTGTTCCTCGCCGGTGATCGAAGATGGGAAAGTCTATGTGGTTACAAATCGGGGCGAAGCGGTTTGCCTAGACATCGATGGACTAGCGGATGGTAACGATGGCCCGTTTACCGACGAAGCCAATTACATGTCGGCGGATGGTGACCCCGTGGAGATGACTGATCAGCATGCCGATATACTCTGGATTTACGACATGCGTGAAGAATTGGGGGTGTTCCCTCACAATGTTTCGAGCTGCTCGCCCTTGATTGTCGACGACATCCTCTACGTGGCTACGTCGAATGGCGTCGATTGGTCGCACAATAATATTCCAGCTCCATTTTCGCCTGCTTTGGTCGCTTTGAGCAAAACGGATGGTTCGCTGTTGGGCGAGGAAGCCTCTCAGGTATCCGAAAGCGTACTACACGCAAGTTGGAGCTCTCCGGCGTACGGCGAAATTGAAGGTAAGCCGTTGATCATCTGGGGCGGAGGCGACGGATTCTGCTACGCTTACGAACCGAAGCCTGCGATTGGGCCCGATGGTTACGCGATTCTCAAAGAAGTTTGGCGCTACGATAGTAACCCTCCTGAATATCGCACAAAAGATGGCAAACCTATAAAGTACGCAACCTATCCTGGTCCCAGCGAAGTGATCAGCACGGTTGTAGTGCAGGATGATAAGGCGTTTGTCCTCATAGGGCAAGATCCAGAGCATGGCGATGGAGTGGGTATGCTAAGTGCTGTGGATGCTTCCCTCGAAGGCGACATTTCCGGCAAAGCTGTTTGGACCTATAAGGACATTGGCAGGACGGTTTCCACACCAAGCATTTACAACGGAATGATTTTCGCTGCCGAGTACGATGGTGATATCCATTGTTTGGATGCTAGCACGGGCGAAGTGCATTGGGTGCATCCAACCGAAAGCCGCATCTGGGGATCTACGTTGGTCGCGGACGGAAAAGTATTTTTGCCGAATGAGGACGGACAACTGGTCGTGCTGGAAGCTTCGAAGGAAAAGAAGCTTCTCAATGAAATTGAATTCTACACTCCCATTTACAGCAGTCCTGTAGTGGCTGGGAATGTACTCTTTGTAGCCACCCAAACGCATCTCTATGCACTAAAGAAAGGCTCTGAATGAGCAGTCCTGTTGTAATCACTATATTCCTAGTCCTACTGGTTCTCCATCAGGACTTTTGGTTGAAAAACGATGCTTCGCTCGTGGCGGGAATTGTTCCGATAGGGTTGGTTTACCATATGGCGTTCACTGTGGTAGCGGCTTTGTTCTGGTTTGCTGTAGTCAGGCTGGCTTGGCCGTATTCGCACGAGGACGACGATGAACAGGGAGGGGACCAATGACCCAGACAGTTATCGTTGTTATCTACTTGGGATTACTTCTGAGCCTCGGCTATCTTAGCAGCCGACTGTTCCGCGGTAATTCCAACGACTATTTCGTCGCCAGCCGCTCGATCGGCCCCTTGGTCCTCTTCATGTCGATTTTCGGCACAACCATGACCGCATTCGCCATGGTTGGAAGTACGGGCGAATCCTACCGTGTAGGAATCGCCACTTACGGAAAGATCGCTTCATCTTCGGCCCTCATACACTCAGCTTGTTTCTTTTTGGTAGGCTTGCCGCTCTGGGGACTGGGCAAGCGAAATGGGTTCCACACCCAAATTGAATTTTTCAGAGCCAGATTCGAAAGCAGCAAACTCGGCTACCTTTTGTTCCCAATCCTGGTTGGCCTGATCATTCCTTATTTGCTCGTAGGACTGATGGGCGCTGGTTCTGTGATGCAGGGAGTTACTAGAGGCGCTTTCCCTGAATTGTTTGCTTCTACAGGAGGCGCCATACCGCCTTGGCTTACCGGATTGGTGATTTCCGGGGTGGTCCTCTACTACATATTTGCTGGCGGCGTTCGTAGCGCGGCTTGGGCTAACACCTTCCAAACCTTCGTCTTCATAGTCATGGGCTTCATTGCCTTCGTGACGATTTCGACGAAGCTAGGCGGTTTGCAAGCAGCCTCTTCTATGGCGGATCACTCCAAAGCGGTCCGTTCTGGGAATATTACCGAGATGCAGTTCCTTTCTTACTGCCTGATCCCGCTTTCGGTCGGCATGTTCCCTCACTTGTTTCAAAATTGCCTGACAGCCAAATCGGCTAAATCCTTCCGACTCACCTTAGTCGGGCACCCGCTGGCTATCATGCTAACATGGATTCCTTGTATTCTAATTGGCTTTTGGGCGACCGGCGCTGTGATGCCCGATGGCGTGACTCCGGTAATTCCCGAAGGCACGAGTCCGAATGCTGTGCTGGGCATGATGGTAGGCAAGTTGGCGACGCCAGTGATTGGCGGTTTGGTGACTGCCGGTATTATGGCGGCAATCATGTCGTCGTTGGATTCCCAGTTTGTTGCCGTGGGTACGATGTTCACGAAGGACATCGTCGTCCATTCCTTCGGCAAGGAGCGGTTTTCGGAATCGCAGTTGGTACTTCTTGCTCGCGGATTCATCTGCACGATCGTGCTTGTGACCTACCTTTTTACCTTGGTCGAGCCACGTCAGGTTTTCTCGCTGGGTATTTGGTGTTTTAGCGGATTTGCAGGGCTATTCCCTCTCGTCTTTGCCGCGATCTATTGGAAGAAGGCCACAAAGCTGGGCGCTTACGCCGCGGTGATAGGTGGAGCGGCTTCTTGGTTATTCCTGTTTCAGGCTTCTGGCTACGGCAAGAACACTTCCTATATGGTAGGCGGGGTGATGCCGGTAGCCGTTGTATTCGCAACCTGCGCAATCTGCATGATCTTAGGTTCGCTTGTTTCTCAGCCTCCGTCGCAGGAAACAGTGGATAAATTCTTTCGAAAGAAGGCGAACGGTTAGCCCGACTGGGCTAATTTAGAACAAGAAGGTTTTAGGACAGGGGATTACTCTTTGTTGATTGAGCAGACAAACAAAACCACAACTAGTGATTTTTTATTTCCATGACTCAGACAATTAACCAAACAGATGCGGTTGCCGCAACGAAAGAAGCTCTCGACCAGTACACTCGCGATATGGTGCAATGGCACTTCTCGCCTGAAACGGGATGCCCATATTGGCTGGACTGGGCCAAGGAAGCCGCCTGGAACCCTTTAACGGAAGTCACTTGCTTCGAGGATATGATGCGCTTCGAGAACTTCGATGACGAAGTTTTGCGTGATACGGATCCCGCTCGATTTATTCCTGCAGCCTTTGGCGACCGGCCTTACAACGTATTCGAAACCGGTGGAACAACCGGTATGCCCAAGCAACGGATTGGCTGGGAAGACTATAAAGTCGATTATTCCGAGTTCAGCGATTTCTACTCTGACGACTTTTTCCCAAAAGGGGCTAACTGGTTAATGGTGGGTCCTACGGGACCCCGACGGCTACGCTTGGCGATCGAGCACTTAGCCAACGTCCGAGGCGGGGCTTGCTATTTCATAGATCTAGACCCGCGTTGGGTTAAGGGTCTGATCAGAGATGGAGATTTCGATATGGCTCGAAAGTACAAGGAGCATGTTGTCGAGCAGGCTATTACTATCCTAAAAGGAAGAGATATCGGTTGCATGTTCACCACGCCGACGATTTTGGAGGCCATAGCTGAACGCATATCCATACCTCAAGCGGGAATCAAAGGCGTTTTCGTTGGGGGAACGACGATGACCCCGCAATACGTGCGATTCCTCACCGAAGAGGTGCTGGAAGGCCAAGTTAATTTCGCCCCCACATACGGTAATACGCTGATGGGACTGGCTATCAGCCGTCCTCTGACATCGGAAGATAACTACAGTCTCACTTACTATGCTCCGCAACCGAGAGCCGTTTTGAGAATCGTGGATCCAAAAGATTCAACCAAGAGCATGGAATATGACGAGTATGGCCGGGTCGAGCTGACGACGATGACCAAGGAGTTTTTCATGCCTCGCTTTCTCGAACGCGACGAAGCCATTCGCAGAAGGCCTTGTGAGCACTTCCCATGGGATGGGGTAGGCGATGTCCGACCGTTCGAATCGACCAAGAAGAAGGTGATCGAAGGGGTATATTAACAATTTTCAATTAGGGTAAATTAGAGAGAAAAGTACAAGCTATGACGGACAATGTTACGCACATTCCAGCACTCCGTTTTGGAGAGGCGTACAAGAGTATGGATACGAACGATCTCGGAACGGTGCTCAAATCAGGCAACAGTTTGGAGGTGAGCGTTGTCAATGCCGGTATTATCCGTAGAGATAAGCTGGCGATCGAGCTGGCGAGAGAGTCACTAAGAAAGATTCCCGCCGAAACATTGCTGGATTATGCGGAAAAGGCTTCCGAGATCTACCTCGAGGACGAGTTGGCATTCGGTATGAATGGGGAAACGCAAACGGTTGCGGACTACGTGACCGCACTTTCGGGTCTGACCGGTCTACCGCATTCGCTATGCCGATCTAACATGTTTAAAGTGGCGGCGGCTTTAAAAAACATACGAGCTGTATTGGCGGGATTGACGCGAGGGCTTCCGGCCGAGCTTTTCGACAAGGGTTGTGCTCGTCTTGGCGATATAGATATGAATTTCTACCCGACAGCCGATAGTTTGGGAGTGACGCTCCCCAGCAATTCGCCTGGTGTCAATTCGTTGTGGCTACCAGCCTTGGTGATGAAAACACCCGTATTCTTAAAGCCAGGGCGCGAAGATCCATTGACGCCATACCGGATTATTCAGGCCATGATTCAAGCGGGATTCCCTAAAGAGGCATTCGGTTTCTATCCGACTACCCATGATGGAGGTGACGCGATCCTGCTTTCATGTGGTCGAGGCATCGTATTTGGCAGCGACGCCACCGTTAAAAAGTACGCGAAGTACAGCAATATCCAAGTTCACGGATCAGGCCGAAGCAAAGTGCTCATTGGCAAGGATATGGCCGAGGAGTGGGGAAAGCATCTCGATGTTATGGTAGAGTCTGTGTCCGCTAATGGTGGCCGAAGCTGTATAAACGCGTCCTCAGTTTTAGTGCCATCCCATTTTGATGAAATAGCGGATGCATTGGCTCAAAAGCTAGCCGTCATCGAGCCTTGCTCACGGGAAGACGAAAATGCCTTGCTTTGCGGATTCGCTAACGCGGAGTTCGCCAAAATGATGGACGAAGCGATTGATGATGCCCTCAAAACGCCGGGGGCAGTAGACCTGACTGCCAAGTATCGTAGCGGCCCCCGACTGGTTGAGAAGTTCGGACAGACTTTTTTATGCCCGACCTTGATCGCCTGCCGTGATCCGTCCCATCCGCTGGCTAATACCGAATACATGTTTCCCTTCGTTAGCGTGGTGGAGATGCCGCAATCGGAAATGCTTAATGTCATCGGCTCGACTTTGGTGGTTTCCGCACTGACCGAAGACGAGGGATGGATGGCGGAATTGATGGCTAGCCCGGACATCGATCGACTTAATCTCGGCTCCGTGCCGACAAACTGGGTACAGTGGGAACAACCTCACGAGGGAAATCTTTTCGAGTTCCTTTACCGGCGTCGGGCCATCCAAGCCAAGACGCTAAAGATTGCCTGAACGTGGAATTCGTTACCAGACCAAGCACGAGGATCGCTTTCGGTCCCGGGATGATAGAACGGCTTGCAGAGTCCGTTGATGAACTTGGTAGTCGTAGACCGATGATCGTAACCGACGAGGGGATACGATCGGCGGGACACCTAGATCACGTTTTGTCGATATTAAACGCAGCCGATTTGGAAGCTAAAGTGTTTGACGAGGTCAGAGAGAACCCAACGAATGCTTGTATGTTGGCCTGTAAGGCAGTTGCGGAACGCCACAATATCGACCTATTGATCGGTCTAGGTGGTGGTAGTAGTATGGATACGGCGAAAGGCTGCAATTTTCTTCTCACGAATGGCGGGCAGATGAAGGATTACCATGGCTATGGCAAAGCTACGGAGCCTTTTTTGCCTTTCTTGGCCATTCCCACGACTTCGGGAACAGGGAGCGAGTGCCAATCTTATGCATTAGTGAGCGATGATGAGACACACGTAAAGATGGCCTGTGGCGATGCCAAGGCCTTGGCAAAAATCGCCTTGCTAGATCCGAATCTGACTCGATCAATGCCGCTTCGCGTGGCTCAGCTGACGGGTTTGGATGCCTTGGCCCACGCATTGGAAACAGCCGTTTGTATATCTCGGAACCCCGTTTCCAATATGAATTCAATGGAGTCGTTCCGCTTGATCGCTTCGGCTATCGAGTCGGTTGTGGATGGAAGTGTCAACGATGATGCCCGGGCCAGCATGCACTTGGGAGCTGCCTTAGCTGGGCTTGCCATAGAGAACAGTATGCTTGGTGCTGCCCACGCTATGGCCAATCCTTTGACTGCCCGTTTCGATGTGACCCACGGTCACGCGGTAGCATTGATGCTCCCGCATGTGGTCCGTTTTAACCGGGTAGATTTAGCGGTTAATGAAATCTATGAGAAGTATCAGTCGTTGGTCCCTTGGAATCCAGGGGAAGAGCGAAAAATGGAATCTTGGTTGGAACGAATCTTTGCCAAAGCGGGACTACTTAGCTTGACGGATCTTGGAGTTAAGGTGTCGGACGTGGAAGGCCTATCGAAGGCGGCTGAACAGCAGTGGACGGGGCGCTTCAATCCGCGACCCGTCTCAAACAAGGATTTCGAAGGGATTTACCAATCAGCGCTGGGATATGTAGGAGCAGGAGTATCGTGAAGATTTTTCAAAGGCGATTCTTATCGGACCGGGCTGCGGTAGGGATCAAAGGGAGCCCTGTTCTTTTAGGTATAGTGGCAATGTTACTATCTGCATGCCAACCTACCGGTCCCGGGACGGCTGAATCTACCGATGTTAAATCGGGACCCATCACTAAAAGCTGGGCCCTGCCCAGAGGGAATTCCGGTTTGAGCGGCTCCATTCGTGACGAGATTATAGACAATCCGCGGATAGCTTGGACCTTTGATGCGGGCTCGCCAATTTCCGGCGATGCGGGCGTTTATGACGGAATTGTTTATGTGGGCACTGACGACGGCGTTTTCTTCGCCATCGATTTCGAAAGTGGCCAAGAAATTTGGCGCCACACCGGCGAGGACGTCATTGAGGCTGAACCCGCTATTTCTGAAGACTTGGTTTTTATCGGTGCCAGCGACGGTCAATTCTACGCTTTGGATCGGGCAACAGGCGAGGAGCGTTGGAAAATCCAGTTGGACGACAAGATAACGGCAGGAGCGAATTTGATAGAGAGCCCGAACGGGGACGGGCGATGGGTGCTCGTTGCCGGAAACGATGGATTGCTGAGATGTCTGCTGGCCGAAGATGGACAAGAAGTCTGGTCGTATATGACTGACAACTACATCAATGGCACTCCAGCTATGCTCGACAATCAGCACATCATTTTCGGCGGTTGCGACGCTTTCTTGCACATCGTTAACGTGGAGAATGGGGAAGCGATAGAGCAGTATGAGACTACTGCCTATATTCCTTCTTCTGTGGCGGTGTACGACGGAATTGGGTACAGTGGAAATTATGCTAATGAAGTGTTGGCTTTCGATCCGGGAGATCGAGGTGAGCTTTGGATTTATTCCGATAGGCAATTCCCGTTTTTCAGCTCTCCGGCTGTAAACGAGGAGTTTGTCTTTATAGGCTCCCGAGACAAGCGGCTCCATGCCATTGACCGGGAGTCGGGCAGCGCCGCTTGGTCTTTCCGCACATCGGGCCGCGTGGACAGTTCACCATTGGCCTTTAGCGATGCGGTAGTGTTTGGGTCGACCGATGGTTGGCTGTACGCTGTCAGCCAATCGGATGGCCATGAACTTTGGAAGATGGAATTAGGTGAGTCGTTGCTGGCGTCACCGATTTTCGCAAATGGACGAATCATTATAGGGACACAAGGCGGTACGCTTTTCTCATTGGAATCAGGGGAAAGCAACACATAGTAGGGAGTACGTATGAGCAGTAGCGCAGAAGCCGTGGAGACGAAGGAAAAGAATCCGACCGAGGCGGGCAATTATTTCATATCGAATTATCCGCCTTTCTCTTTCTGGTCTCCTGATAATAATAAGGACGTTGAGGAGGCTTTTCAGAAGCCCAACGACGACAACTCGAAACTAGGAGTTTATCACCATATTCCCTTTTGCCGGAAGCGCTGTCACTTTTGCTATTTCCGGGTTTACACGGACAAGAACGCGTCGGAGATAAAGCACTATCTCGATTCGACTATCCAGGAACTGGAGCACTTTGCCAAACAGCCTAGAATTGCTGGCCGAAAGCCTCACTTCGTCTATTTTGGCGGAGGAACGCCTTCCTATTTGTCGGGCTTGCAGTTGACGGAGCTGACTACCAAAATGAAGTCCATCTTGCCATGGGACGAGGCGGAGGAAGTCGCGTTCGAGGGTGAGCCAGGAACGCTTAACCCGCGCAAGGTTAAGGCCATCAAGGATATTGGCGTGACCCGCCTCAGTCTAGGGATCGAGAATTTCAATGACCGTATCCTAGAAATTAATGGTCGGGCCCACAAAGCCCCGGAAGTTTACAAGGCCTACGATGCTGCCCGCAGCGAAGGCTTCGACCAAATCAATATTGATTTGATTGCCGGTATGCTCGACGAAACGGAAGAGAACTGGCAGCACAACATAGAGGAGACCTTAAAGCTTCGGCCGGATAGCGTGACTATCTACCAGATGGAGATCCCATACAATACGACCATTTACAAAGAGATGAAGGCGTCGGGAGCTCTCATCGCCCCTGTAGCTGACTGGCAGGTCAAGCGTCGCTGGGTAAAAGAGGCCTTTGAAGCCCTGGAAAGCAATGGTTACACGATTAGCAGTGGATATACCGCCGTCCTCAATCCGGAGAAGACGAAGTTCGTTTACCGCGATGAGCTATGGACCGGAGCCGATTTACTTGGTTTAGGCGTGGCTTCGATTTCTCACATCGCTGGTGTTCATTATCAGAACGTCAATGAGATTGGCCAGTACACCGAGGCAATCGAACGTGGAGAGCTGCCCATCCATAGGGCTCTGAAAACCAGTGCCGACGAACAGATGATTCGCGAGTTCCTATTGCAGATGAAATTGGGGAAGGTAGAAGTCGGCTATTTCAAAGACAAGTTTGGGGTTGATTTGGTCGATCGCTACGGAGAGGAATTGTGGGAACTGGAAGACGAAGGTCTGCTGAAGTTCGACGATAGCTCGATTGTGCTCGAGCGACGGGGTCTTCTGTGCGTGGACAATTTGCTTTTCAAGTTCTTCTTGCCGGAACACGTGACTTCTCGGATCGTTTGAAGCCAGTGGATCATCTGCCTCGGTGCACTTGATCCATTCGTTAGAGTCGATCCTGAGAGAACGTGAAATCGATGCTTCCGTATTTCGCTGGTTGGAACCGGATTCGAGGCGGGAATCTTCCAAGCGATTGCTCGCCCATGATTCTGACATGACATCTACCTTGGCCAATTTTCATGATTCCGAGATCGGGCTCGAGGTTCTCGTGGAAGAGAGCGATTCTGCCGAGTGCTGTCGCGAAGTGATCCTTTTATCGACTTGTAATGATAAGCCGGTGGAGTACGGATCGATGCAGATATGGCTGGATGCTTTTCCGGCCAGGGAAAAAGCTCCGATTAAATGGTTTGCCTATAAATCAGCAGCCCACACGGTTGTTTATATATATTCGCTCCGGAGATTTGTCAAAAACGCTTTGAATGTCCGTAAGGCGTTACTGTTTATGGGCTCTACAACATTCTCAGTAGATAAGACGGGCACGAGTTCGTTTCAATCGTTGAAATCCTTCCCATGGAGATGGATTGGATAGATAATGAACGGGAAAGGTGGTAGTGAATTTGAGCCTATTACTTGATCTCAGCTGTTTCTGATGCGAAGGTAAACGAGCGGATAGTATCATCACTAAATTAATCATATGGTAAGCATAAAAACTAAATCGTACGATGCCATAGTGATCGGTGGCGGACCCGCCGGGTCAACCGTGGGAGCGTTGCTAGCTGAGAAGGACAGGGAGGTTGTCATTTTGGAAAAAAGCAAGTTCCCGCGGTACCATGTAGGAGAATCGTTGATGCCCTATTGCTATTTCACCTTCGAGCGTCTCGGACTCGTTGATAAGCTAAACGAGCGAGCCTACACGCAGAAACATAGTGTGCAGTTTGTCACGAGCGATGGAAAGATCTCTGAACCTTTCTACTTTTTCCAGCACTTAGACCATCCGGCGGCGACAACTTGGCAAGTGAAGCGTTCGGAGTTTGATGAGCTGATGCTCGACAATGCCCGCGCGAAGGGAGCCGAAGTAAGGGAGGAAACCCAGGTTGTGGACTTTCTCTACGAAGATGGGCGAGTTGTTGGGGTAGTCGCCGAAAACGCGGCCGGGGAACGTTACGAACTGAATTCCCAGATAACAATCGATGCATCGGGAAGAGATGGGATTTTCCAGTCAAAGAAGAAGTGGCGTCGCCGGGACCCAAAATTGAACAAGGTAGCGATCTGGACTATGTATAAGGGAGCGAAGCGAGATCCTGGGTTGGATGAAGGTGCTACCACTGTGGCTTACTTGGAAGATCGCGGTTGGTTTTGGAATATTCCCATGCGGGACGATATCGTCAGTTCAGGCGTAGTCGCTGAACGCGATTATCTTTATAAAGATACCCGAGATCCTAAGCAGATATTCGAGCGAGAAATTGAAAACAATGTTTGGATAAGGGAACACTTATCTTGCGGGGAGCAGTTTGGCGATTACTGGGTGACGGGTGAATATTCGTACCGTTCCGAGCACTGCGCGGATGAAGGCATTGTCTTGGTCGGGGATGCTTTCGCCTTCTTGGATCCAGTCTTTTCTTCAGGAGTATTTTTGGCTCTGAAAAGCGGTGAGATGGCTGCTGATGCAATCGATGCAGCCCTGGAATCGGGCGATGTATCAGCCAGTCAGTTCCTGGAATACGGGGAACGATTGTGCCAAGCCATCGAGACGATGCGCAGCTTGGTTTACGCATTTTACGATAATGACTTCAGTTTCGGAAAGCTGATCAAGAAGCACGGCGATCTTCAGGGCACTTTGACTGATTGCTTGATTGGTGACCTCGTCGATAAGGATTATGACCCATTGATGAAGGCCATCGGCGAAATAACTGATTTGCCGGAGCCGCTGTCGCATGGTCGGGCAGCCATGGAAGCTAAGGCGTAGCCGGACAGTTTCCTTCTCGAACGGATCCAGTTTTTTACTGGTTTTTGGGCGGGATTCAAACATGGTGGATTTCGAATCGGCGATCCGCTCGCTGCAGATCAGCGAAGCGTTTCCCGATTTCCACTAACCAATGAAGATCACTTTCTTAACGCCAGGTACAGGGAGTTATTATTGTGGCGCCTGCATGCGCGACAATGCCCTGGCGAATGCGTTGATAAAGGACGGTCATGAAGCGGAGCTTTTGCCGATGTACCTTCCTCTCATGTTGGACGAGGATTCGGAAGGGCAGGAGTCCGACTCGCCAGTCTTTTTTGGAGGCATCAATATTTTCCTGCAGCAGAAATTCGCGGTCTTCAGGCATTCACCCGAATGGTTCGATAAACTGCTTAATAATCCGAACCTGCTCCGCTCCGCGGCCAAGCGCAGCCATATGACCTCGGCCCGGGATCATGGGCAGATGACTTTCGAAATGCTACGCCTGGATGGAGTGGTCTTCGAAAAGGAACTAAATAAGCTGTATTCATGGATCAACGATCATGGGGTTCCCGATGCCCTTTGCTTATCGACGGCATTACAAGCAGGCCTAGCAAAGGAAGTCAAAAAACAATGGAATATTCCCGTGATTTGCTACTTTCAGGGAGAAGATTCCTTTCTCGATTCACTTCCCGATGACTATCGCGATCGCTGTTGGCAACTGATGGCCGATCGCTGTCAGGATGCGGACGTACTCTTGGCTCCGAGCGAATTCTACGCACGAATGATGGAGCGTCGCCTTGGAATGGATACGGGACGGATTCGATTGCAGATAAACGGGATCAATCTTGAAGGTTTTCAAGTGAGCGAGGGAGCTAGCGATGAACATCCTGCGATTGGCTATCTGGCCCGACTGTGCGAGGTAAAGGGGTTGCCCCTGATGATTGACGCCTTCATACATTTGAGAACCCAGTTAGGAAATGATAGCGCCCGCTTGAAGGTCGCCGGAGCGATGACCAAAGGGGATATAGCCTTGGTGGAATCGCTAAAATCGAAATTGGACCGAGCGAACTTATCGGATTCGGTTGAATGGCTGCCGAATATTTCTCGGGACGAGAAACTGGCCTTCTTGAGCAGCCTTTCATTGTTTTCGGTTCCCGTTCAGTACGAGGAGGCTTTTGGGCTTTATGGGATCGAGGCTATGGCTGCATCCGTGCCGATCGTGCAACCGAATGCCTCCGCCTTCCCGGAAATCATTGAGACGACAGGTGGAGGTGTGTGCGTGGATATCGTTGGGCCGGAATTGCTAGCTGAGGCTTGGCAAAAGCTCCTCCAGGATCCTGAGGGTTTGAAAAAGATGGGAGAACGGGGTCGACTTGGTGTGGAACGATCCTATTCAATACAGGCGATGAAGAACGCCTTTTTGGATATTGTGGAATCAATGCGATAATTTGGACCTGAATGCGATGAGTAGACTGGAACCGCAACCCCATTGCTTCGAGTACCGACGCCGCGTGGAATTCGTTGAGACGGATATGGCAGGACTCGTCCACTTTTCCAATTTCTTCCGTTACATGGAGACGACGGAGCATGCTTTCTTCCGTTCTTTAGGACATGGCGTGCACGAGATCGCCGATGGTCAATCAGTTGGTTGGCCCCGTGTCCAGTCCTCATGTGATTTTTTCAAGCCGATTCGGTTCGAAGACCAGATCGTCATCCGGCTCTCTATACAGGAAATTCGCCGGCGATCCGTCCGATACCTCTACTACATCTTCAAGGAGGACGAGTCAGGGGAGACATTGGTAGCTTCAGGTCGAATCGTGACCGCCAGCGTGCAATTCAACCGGCAAACGGGCGATATCGAATCAGTCGAAATTCCCAAGAAACTGAATAGCAAACTTCAAGCGGCCTTGGATTCCCAGAAGACTTGAAACCCTCACTCTCGTTTTCCGAAAACTAATTCTGCCTATTTACAAGATCCTAAGCTTTTATGAACTGGTTAATCTTCTCCCTAATGACGGCACTTTGCTTTGGCCTATATGGCATCTTCCTGCACAGCGGCCAAATTTCCATGAAGGATCCTTCACTTGGTCGGTACAAGGCGTTTCTCTTTGTTGGGGTCGCCTATTTCGTTATAGCGATATTGGTTCCCTTGATACTATTGAAAGTTCAAGGGGCCACGTTTAGTTTTCCAACCAAGGGGATGGGCCTTTCGTTCATCGCCGGTTTACTAGGAGCTGTGGGGGCTTTTTGCATTCTTCTGGCCTTTGGAGCCAAAGGCACTCCGGCTGCAGTGATGTCCATCGTTTTCGCCGGTGCTCCAGTCGTTAATGCCATCGTTTCTATGGGCCTTCATCCGCCAAAAGGAGGCGCATCCGCTATTCCTTGGCAGTTCGTTCTAGGAATTCTCTTGGCGGCCTTGGGTGGTTGTTTGGTAACCATGTATAAGCCCTCGCCCGCTGCGGCGGCCAAAGCCAATACGCCGCCTGCGAAGATTGCCAAAGCCAAGTGAAGCTTTCGGATGGATGTCGCTGAGAAGCAATTGACGGCTCTCAACCGGTTGATCGAGGTCGTCGCGTCGAACAATCCCTTCTACAAAGCCAAGCTAGAAGCTTGCCAAGGATTGGGCGGCTTCGAGTCGCTGGAAGAGTTCTCGGCAAGAATGCCGTTCACCACCAGGGCCGAAATAGCGGAGGATCATCAAAGCAATCCGCCTTACGGAACCAATCTATCGTATCCGATTGAGGAATATACGCGTATCCATCAAACCAGTGGAACGACTGGGCAGCCCATTGCCTGGCTCGACACCCAAGAAAGCTGGAACTGGTTGCTCGAGAATTGGAAAATCATTTGGAGAGCTTGTGGAGCGAAGGAAGGGGATGTCGCTATATTTCCATTTTCCTTTGGGCCCTTTATTGGCTTTTGGTCGGCTTTTGAGGCGGCAGCCCAGATGGGTATTCGATGTATACCGGCGGGTGGACAGACGAGCTTGCAACGCCTGCAGATGATAAAGCGTTACAAGCCCGCTTGGCTTTGCTGCACGCCCACCTATGCCTTGCATCTCTTATCGGTCGCTCAGAGAGAAGGAATAGAGCTTACCGGTGGTCCAATAAGAAATATTATCGTTGGCGGTGAGCCAGGGGGCAGCGTTCCGGAGGTTAAAGCCCGCATAGAGGAGGGCTGGGGTGGGGCCAGGTTGTTCGATCATCACGGGATGACCGAAGTGGGCCCGGTAACCTACTCCGACCCTGATCGCCCAGAACTACTTAGGGCCATACACGAAACCTACTTTATCGAGGTGCTGGATACGAGCTCCGGGGAGGTCACCGCACTAGGAGGCGTTGGCGAGCTTGTTCTTACCACTTTGGGTAGAGCCGCTTGTCCTTTGATCCGATATCGTACGGGGGATTTGGTGAAGCCGGTGTCCGCCAAAGGGGAGGATCCGCGAGCGATCGCTTTTGATGGAGGCATTCTTGGCCGTGCGGATGATATGGTCGTAGTACGAGGTGTTAACCTCTATCCGAGCGCCATTGATGCGGTCATTCGTTCGTTCGATGGCATAGGAGAGTATGAGGTTAATATCGATGAAAAGGATTTTATGGTTCAGGTAGCGGTGAGGGTAGAGAACCTGTCATCCACGCGTGATGAAGAGCTCGTCGATCAGGTACAAAAGCGAATGCGCGATGTGTTCGGTTTGAGGATACAGGTTGAAGTTGCAGAGTCAGGGACTCTGCCTACCTTTGAGATGAAAGCTAGGCGTTGGAACGTTTGGATCTGAGACGCTCTCTAAATTGAGGAACTTAAGCGGATGATAGAAATAGAGCATCTAATAAAACGGTATCCGGGCCCAACGGGTGATATAATTGTATTGGACGAATTGGAGCTATCGGTAGCGAAAGGAGAATCCGTAGCCATCGTCGGGCCCTCGGGATGCGGAAAGACTACCTTGCTCAATATTTTGGGCACGCTGGATACAGCTACGAGTGGTAGCGTTACCATTGCCGGACAGGCCCTTGACACCATGAACGATGACGATCGGATTCGATTTCGAAATCAGTCTTTGGGATTCGTTTTTCAGCAGCATTTCCTTTTGCCCCAATGCACGGTGATGGAAAACACTATAATGCCTCGGTTAGCTGGGGGCTGGGAGGAGAGCGAGGAAGTTACGAGGTCTCGAGCGTCATCGCTACTTGACGAATTAGGGTTAAAACATCGAATGGATTATATGCCGTATCAGCTTTCTGGAGGCGAGCGTCTTCGAGCAGCCGTGGCTAGGGCTTTGGTCAATCGCCCGTCTATCGTTCTGGCTGACGAGCCAACGGGTTCACTCGATCCTGCCATGGGCGAGCAAGTTGCCGACTTGTTTGCTAATCTGAATCGGGAGCACGAATTAACTTTGGTGACGGTCACCCACAACGAGGCCTTGGCTGACCGGATGGGTGCCAAGTACGAGTTGAACAAGGGGAAACTGGTACAGGCATAATACTAAAACTTTAGGGAAGTGGCAAAGAGCGTGTTGAATAAATCCGAAGTTCACAGGGTCGTCGCTCGCGGTGCCCCTAAAAAATTGACATAATTGCATGCAACTGAAGTTCCTAGTTAACGGCCTCTGGTACTATAGAAAGTCGCACCTAGGTGTGCTTGCGGGGACTGTTATGGGTGCCACGGTCTTAATAGGGGCCTTGTTCGCCGGGGATTCAATTAGTGGGACTCTAAAGCGACTCGCTTCGCTGCGAGTTGGGCAAGCAGAGTATTTGTTGACTGCTGGGGATGGATTTGTTCGAGAGGACCTCGCTAGCGACCTAGCAAGCAGCTTGGGAATCCCGTCGGCTCCTGCTTTGATGCTTCGAGGGAGCGCCTCCCGGTCAGATCGAGGCTTGCTCGCTCCCAATGTTCAGGCTTTGGGAGTAGATAAGCGATTTTGGGAATTCGCTCCATCGCCCGACGGAGGACCCGATTTCGAGAAAGAGAATGCGGTTGCCGTCAATCAACGACTGGCGGACCGCTTGCAGCTTGAGGTGGGTGATGCGTTTGTACTGCGCATCGAAAAGCCGGGATTACTCTCGAGGGACGCTCCACTGTCGGGAAGCAAGGACAACGTCATAGGGATTCGAGTGACTGTTGTGGATATTCGCAGCGAAGACCAGTACGGCCGTTTCAGTTTGCAGGCTAATCAGATATCGCCATTTACACTATTCGTCCCGATTCAGTGGATACAGGAACAGGTTGAACGAGAAGACCGGGCTAATTTGATTCTACTAGGTTCGATTGATGATTTCGAATCGGCGGTTGATCAAGAACTTCTCTCCAAAATTGAGCCCTATTTGAATTTGGAGGATTACGGATTGTCGGTGGTTGATATATCGTTGTCGCAATCTACCGAGATTCGTAGCGAGCGGGTTTTTATAGATGAAAATATTGCCGCTGCTATTCAGTCGAGCATACCGGAAACGCAGCCCGTAATCACTTATTTGGCAAACACACTGCGTGTTGGTGAGAAGGATACACCGTATTCTATGGTGACTGCCGTGGGCGAGAATGCGGCTCCCTTTTTGGGTAACGATCTGCAGTCGGGAGAAGCAACGATAACGAGTTGGCTCGCGGAAGACCTGGGGGCTGGAGTAGGGGACTCTTTGGATTTATCCTACTATGTAGTCGATGATGCTAGCGAACTAGTCGAGGAGACGACATCCTACACTATAAAATCTGTCCTGCCTCACGAAGGCTTGGTGGCGGATCGACTGTGGATGCCAGATTTTCCCGGCGTTGCCGATGCGGAAGATTCCGCCGATTGGGATGCCGGTATGCCTTTGGATTTGGATCGAATTCGAGAGAAGGACGAAGATTACTGGGACGATTATAAGGGGGCTCCGAAAGCGTTTGTCGCCCTGGAAGCAGGGGAGCGGGAATGGGCTAACCGCTGGGGGGTATACACTGCTCTGCGAGTCCCGACTGAATCGCTAAGCAAGGAAGAGTTGGGTGCCGAAGTACTTTCGCAGCTTGATCCAAGGATGATCGGGGCCCGAACGCTCCCGTTTAGAAAGGCAGCCTTGGATTCGGCGGTATCGCCAGTGGATATTGGAAGCCTCTTTATCAGCATGAGTTTCTTTTTGATCGTAGCTTCACTGAGTTTGGTGGCGATGCTTTTTAGCTTTTCCATGCAGCAAGTGAATCGGGAAAATGCCTTGCTGGTATCCTTGGGTATTGGGCCTAAGCGGATCGGTCGCTGGCGACTACTCAGCTCGTTCATGATAGTTCTCATTGGCACACTGCTAGCGTTGCCCTTAGCAGCTGGATACACTTGGGGAATCTTGAGATTCTTGGAAACGATCTGGAGCCCGGACTCAACTGGATCCTTATTCGCGTTCCGGGCCTCTCCTCAAACCATCGCAATTGGGGTCTTGGCTAATATCTTACTGGCCTTATCGACGATTTGGTACACACTCCGCAGACAAAGCAAAATCCAAGTGAGTTTCCGATTGCAGCAAGGATCCGAGGAAACCGTTATGGGGAGAGAGTGGAAGCGTGGGCTGTCTCTCACTGTTGGAATTTGCGGTATCGTTTTTGGCGGTGTTACTCTGATCCTTTCCCTATCCCAGATGCTACCCATCCAGGTGGGATATTTTCTAGCTGGATTCTTTTGGCTAGTTGGTGGCATCGGATTTTGTGCGTCGCGGATCGGACTGGATCGGGATACAAAAGGGTCATCTATCGATGCTCGCCGTGTGGGCCGACTCAATAATGGCCGGCGTCCCACGCGCAGCTTGACAGTGGTCGGTACGTTGGCCTGCGGGGTTTTTCTTGTAGTATCGGTTGCCGCTTTTCGAAAAGAGAAGGATACGAGCGGTAATGATCCGAAAAACGGATACGGTGGATTTGCATTTTGGACAGAAACGTCGATTCCCTTGAGCGACCCTGCGGACTATTCAGGTTCAGACAATCTCTTCGACGTTGCTTCCGACGAAGCGATCGCCCCAATTCGTATTGGGGAAGGGGACGATGCCAGTTGTTTCAATCTCAATCAAACCGCCAACCCGCGCTTGCTGGGTTTGTCATCAGACTATTTCCGGAAGCGGGGTGCTTTTGCCTTTCATTCTATTCGTGAAGGTCTGGATGCCAGTCAGGATTGGAATCTGTTGAAGACGGAAACCGACTCGGAGGTAATACCGGCATTTATCGATAGCGCTACTATGCAGTGGGCTTTGAAGCGGAAGCTTGGAGACAGACTCACTTATACTGATAGCATGGGTCGACCTTTTGAGGTGGAACTGGTAGGGGCGTTGAGCGATACGGTTTTCCAGGGCAGCCTCCTCATCGATGAAAGCACGCTGCTGGAAAAGTATCCGCAACATGAAGGTTACCAACTCTTTCTGATCGATGATTGGGAAGGGGATTTGGATGAGAGAAGAGCGCGTTTGGAATCCTGGCTAAGTCCCTGGGGCGGCCAAGTCGAGATCGCTTACGATCGTTTGCAGGCCTTTCATGAAGTAGAGAATACCTACATCGCCATCTTTCACGTTCTGGGAGGATTGGGCGTCATTCTAGGCAGCGCGGGATTGGGCGTCGTCGTGGCTCGCAATCTCTCTGAGCGCCGACACGAGTTCGCCCTACTCGACGCGATTGGCATCCCCAGCGCGGTTCGGAAGAAAATCGTTTTTTTTGAGTTACGCTCGCTCTTTGGTTGGGGTGTCGGCGTAGGACTGTGTGCAGCAACCGTGTCCATCATTCCTTCATTGAGCCATCTAGGAGTCGTTGCGCCCGTGTTCAATCTTTCACTATTGATCATAGCCATTTTGCTCAACGCCGCATTCTGGTCCTACATAGGCTATCGCGGCAATGCCCCTGTCGTCGCTGACCTGCAACGAGACTTCGAGTCGTAGGACTAAATTGGGCCAGTGTCCCGTACTGCTTTCCAATCTGTTGAAGGCCTAATTGGACAATTCTCGAATCTTGAAAATTCCCACCTGCCAAATAGAAGCGTTTGCGTACAGGCCCTTACAATGGAATCCCGCGGTGGTTTGTCCTTTGGATGTCTGGTTCCCAGATGAAATGCTGCAAGCCATAGAGGAAGAGAATAACTTGGCGGAGACGGCTTTTTTCGTGGCGGAAGCAGGCGCCTAACGGCTCCGTTAGTTCACTTCAACTAAGGAAGTGGATCTTTGCGGCATGCCACTCTGGCAGTGGCTTATGTTCTCCTTGAAGACGAATGTTAGGATCTATCGGAGAAAGCGTTTGAGTAGAAAAGTGGGTTATTGAGAGTCTTACGCGAAGAGGATCGTCTATCCTTGAACTTTCCGATTCAGCGCGGAACTCGATGCGAATCTTCTGAAGCATTGATTGATGGCTTGGGCGTTGAGCCCATTGAATGCTACCGGCCCAGCGAATACCTTGCTTTGCTCGGAACCTCAACTGATGTGGCCGGCTTAGTTCCTGATTTCAGAGTTTTGGAGGCGCTCGACTTGCACGGAGTAATTGTCACGGCCCATGGGGAATCCAAAGATTTTGTCAGTCGGTTTTTCGCCCCGAAATCCGGGATAGATGAAGATCCAGCAACCGGTTCAGCTCACTGTACACTCTCACCCTATTGGGCTGATAAACTTGGGAAAGACATTCTCACCGCTACCTTTTGCATAACGATAAAGATTAATATGTATTTATTAATACACTATAATATAATTCAAATTTAGAGTTAACTTGTTCCCGATATATCGGGACCCTTTATGCCGGAGGTGATCCAGCGGATTCGCAAAGCGGATGAGCGATGTTAAAACTAGCCTCAATCTTTCCACGATAGGCTATTGCTATTCCCGATGCTCCGTTCTACACGGACTAAATGTCATCGGAAAATGTATTCGAGCGTCTCTATTCGTTGAAAGGCAAACGAGCTCTGGTAACTGGCTCCAGCAGTGGTATTGGCAAGGCTATCGCAACCTGCTACGCGGAAGCGGGGGCGACGGTAGGCGTGCATGGGACCAATGAACAGAAGGTAGCCGATACAGTTCAGTTGATTACTGCTCTTGGTGGAACTGCGATTCCACTGAATCAGCCGCTTGCTAGCAAAGCTGATTCGGAAGCCCTGATCGCTCAGGCCGTAGAAAAACTCGGTGGAATTGATATACTCGTCAACAATGCTGGGACTAATAGAAGAGAGCCAGCTGTCGCGGTGACGGAAGAGAATTTCGAAGCCATTATGTCAGTCAATCTCGACTGCCTATTCTGGCTCTGCCAAGCGGCTTATCCGCACTTGAAGAAATCAGATTGCGGTAAAGTTCTGAATATAGGATCGTTAACGACCCTGACGGGTATAGGAGGTATTTCGATATATGGGATGACCAAAGCGGCGGTCGGTCAGTTGACTCAGACCTTGGCGTTAGAGTGGGCTAAAGACAATATTTGCGTAAATTGCCTGGCTCCGGGATTTATTCGCACCCCTTTAACGGAGGCGGGCTTGTTCAGCGATCCCAAGAAAGTCGCCTTTTTGGATCAACGTATTCCCATGAAGCGAGGTGGTACGCCAGAGGAGCTCACCGGTATGGCGTTGTTTCTGGTGGGGCCAGGATCCTCATATACAACTGGACAAACCTTCGCAGTGGATGGCGGATTCTTGGCGGTCGGATCTTGGTTAGATTGAGAGCAGGCCGTCAGTAGCTCAGCACTTTAGCCTGAGCAATATAGATGCTTCTAAACGGGGGCACTAGCTGAAGCACCGTGCTACGGGTGGTGACTCGGCGATACACCGCTCTTTTGTTTACTTGGATACGTCTAGGCAGACGGCTTTGCCTTGATTATTGCGGATAAGGAGTTTTCCGTCGGAATAGGCGGGTGGGGCCCAACTGGTCCCTAGCAAGGCATGATGACGGCCCAGTTCCTTGAATGAGTCTCCAGTGTCTTCGCCCAGTATGACGTGTCCAGAGTCTGTGAATACGAGAATCTTTTCCCCTATGGCAATTGGGTTGCCCAGGTCGCCAGGCACATCGTGTTTCCAATGCGTTTTTCCGGATTCGAAATCGATCGCCACCAGATCATCGGGCTTTCCGTCTCCCCCGTATTGGGCAATGACGCGATCGCTGATCCGCAGACTTGTTTGGACTTTGAGATCTCGCTCGCGATCACGGTGGATAATTTCTGGTTTCGGTTGAGTGATATCTATGACAGCGTAGCCCTGGCCGTAGCCGGAGCCTAAATAGAATTTCCCGTCTAGGTAGTGCGGGTTGGTAGCGTTGACGCCGTAGCTTGTTCGCCAGGGAAACCGAAATACCGGTTCGCCTGGGTTTTGCAAATCGTAGGCAACCAATGCTTTCTTGTGGAAAACGGCTGCGTAGTCAGTGCCATCACTCTGATAGATCACCGGTGTAGAGTAGCCCGGCTCGTCATCGCCAGCAGCCCAAACTTTTTCCCCTGTTAGTTTATTGAGAGCAACGAGAGAGCCTTTCTTAGAGCCTGGATCGGTTAGTAGGAGTTCTCCATAGACGACAGGCGACGCGGCCCAACCCCAACTTTGGCGTTTACCATCGAAGTCTTCCTTATAGTCCTTTTGCCAAAGAACCGCTCCAGAGTTGATGTCGAAACAGAATAGTTTGCCTTGCTTGGACACCGTGTAGACGCGATCGCCATCGATTGTAGGCGTGGAGGATGTACCGCCCGTGTAGTACTTCGCTCCTTTGGGTTCGTCGTACGTGTATTCCCAGATAACCCTTCCCCCCTCGCTATCGAAACACCAAACGGTGTCTTTGCTGTCCTGATTTCCGAGTGTGAGAACTTTTTCTCCAGCTATGGCGAAGGACGAGCAGCCTATTCCAATTTGGCGGCTCCAGAGTGCCTTTGGCGGCTTCGATGACCAATCAGAGTTGAAAGCATCGTCTTGGGCGATGACTCCATTTCCGTTTGGACCCAGGAATCGGGGCCAATCTGCCCGTGATGTCTGCAATCCGAAGGTGACAATAGATACAAGGCTGAGGGAAAATATTGTGCAATTCATAGCGTTTAACGTTCTGAGCAGGATTCGTTTGAGAGCT